>JAFLKA010000403.1 GCA_022712735.1 Marinosulfonomonas sp.
GCGCCCGAATTGAACCCGCCTGCCGGTGGTGCAGGGCAATTCATCATGGCCTGTCCCGAGGAAGTTCAGACCGTATATGACAAGATCTGGACCGATCTGAAAAAGTAAATAAACCGCAGCCCCGCTCCATGCGGGGCTGCCCGAACTCTTCTGACTGCCGCCGGTTTTTGGGCGGTAGACCGGAAGGAGTGCGCCCAACCCCAATCCGGAGGATCAAACAATGAACCAACTCAGCACAGACGATATCCTGAAAAAAGACGACCACCTGATCCAGTCATTTGCCGATCTGGACGGATTAAAGCAACAAGGTGCGCGCACCGCAATTGTGGCCGCTAAAGGCGCCTATGTGACCGACAGCGAAGGCAACGAGCTGATTGATGGCATTGGTGGTTTGTGGTGCGTGAATATCGGCCACGGGCGCCGCGAAATCATCGACGCGATCACCAAGCAACTGGAAACGCTGGATTATTATTCGACGTTTTACAATTTCACCCATCCGGCGGCGGCGCAATTAGCCGAAAAACTGGCAAGCCTTGCGCCCGGCAACCTGAACCGGGTCTATTTCGGCAATTCCGGATCGGTGGCCAATGACACTGCCATTCGCATGCTGCACCACTATAACAACCGTCTGGGCCGCCCGAACAAAAAGAAAATCCTGTCGCGCATCGGGGCCTATCACGGCTCAACCCATCTGGCGATGGCGATGACCACACCGGCCTATAGCGATGGCTGGGATACAGCCGCCGAGGGGTTGGTTCACCACTTGCGCGCGCCTTACGCCTACCGTGAAGCGGGCGAAATGACCGACGTTGAATTTCTGGAAACGCTCGCCGATGATATGCTGACCGCGATCCATGATATCGGTGCCGAAAACATCGCGGCCTTTATCGCCGAACCGATCATTGGCGCGGGCGGTATTCTGGTGGCTCCGGATGGGTATCATCAACGTATGCGCCAGATCACAACCGAACATGACATCAAGTATATTGCCGATGAGGTCGTCACCGCCTTTGGCCGGTTGGGCCATATGTTTGCCTCGCAGGATGTGTTTGGCATGGTGCCGGACATCATCAACACCGCCAAGGGCCTGACGTCAGGGTATCAGCCGCTATCGGCAACCATCATTTCAGACGAGATTTACGAGGTGATTTCAGAACCCGGCGCTATGTTCCTGCACGGCATGACCTATTCGGGCCATCCCGCCGCTGCCGCTGCCGCTTTGGCAAATATTGAAATTCTGGAGCGGGAGCAAATCCCGCAAAAAGTGCAGACCACCGGCAAGGTGTTTGAAAATGCGCTACGTGGGTTGTCTGACCTTGATATCATTGGCGATGTGCGTGGTAGCCATTTCATGATGGGGATGGAGTTTGTCAAAGATAAAGAGACCAAAGAAACCTATGCGGATGACGTAAATATCGGCCTGCGGATTGCTCAGGAAACCCAGAAACGTGGCCTGATTGCCCGACCACTTGGCAACATCCTGATCCTTTCACCAACCCTGATCATGGATGAGACATTGATTGGCCAGATCGAGGGCATCCTGCGCGAAAGTATCATCGCCGTAACCGCAACATTGCCCAAATAGGAGGCCACCATGAGTGAACTTTCATTTGCTGACTGGAAGGCCAAAGCCTCCAAACTAAAATTTCGCAACCAGTGTTTTATTGACGGGGCATTTTGTGATTCCGTTTCTGGCAAGCGATTTGAAACAATCAATCCAGCGACCGGCGAAGTTCTTACGGATGTAGCGCGCGGCAACGGGGATGACATTGATCTGGCGGTGAAATCTGCGCGACGTGCCTTCGACAGCGGTGTGTGGTCCGGTAAAACCCCATCCGAGCGTAAAGAGGTTCTGCTTACACTCGCCGCCCTAATTCGGGAAAACATTCCTGAATTCGCCCTGCTGGACACGCTTGATATGGGCAAACTGATCAAAGACAGCTCGACCGTTGACGCCCCCGGGTCTGCGCATTTCTTTCAGTGGCATGCCGAGGCAATCGACAAGCTGTATGACGAAATCGCCCCAACAGGGGGCCGTGACATTGCCATGATCCGCCGCGTTCCGCTTGGCGTTATCGGGGCTGTGGTGCCGTGGAATTTTCCACTGGATATGGCAACATGGAAACTGGCCCCCGCACTGGCCACCGGCAATTCGGTGGTGCTGAAACCCGCCGAGCAATCGCCGCTGTCAGCGCTGTTTCTGGCTGAACTGGCCGTCGAGGCAGGCCTGCCGGACGGGGTGCTAAACGTGGTGCCGGGGTTTGGCGAAGACGCGGGGCAAGCTTTGGGCCGCCACGAGGATGTGGATTGTCTGGTGTTCACCGGTTCAACCGCCGTTGGCAAACTGTTCCAGCGCTATGCAGGCGAAAGCAACATGAAACAGGTCTGGCTGGAAACCGGCGGCAAAAGCCCCAACATCATTTTTCCAGATGCCGATCTGGATGCAGCCGCCGATATGGCCGCGTTCGGGATTTTCTTTAATCAGGGCGAGGTGTGCTCCGCCAATTCCCGAATGCTTGTCCACGCCTCGATCAAGGATGAAATGCTGGACCGGATGAAATCCCGCGCCGAGGCGATTGCCCCTGGTGATCCGCTGGATCCGGCATCCTCGCTTGGGGCGATGGTGGATAAATCCCACACTGATACAGTGATGCGGTTTATCGAAAGCGGTGCGCAATCCAGCCGTCTGGTCACCGGCGGCGAGCGCGTGACCCTGAACGGTTCCGACGCATTCGTGACCCCGACGATTTTTGACAACGTTCAAAGCGATCACAAAATTGCCCGCGATGAGATTTTCGGCCCCGTATTGGCGGTGCAAACCTTCAACACCGATGACGAAGCCATCGCCATGGCCAATGACACGGTCTATGGGCTGGCAGCATCGGTCTGGACCAACGATCTGTCCCGCGCGCTTGGGGTTTCGGACGCGCTGAATGCCGGCACGGTATCGGTCAACACGGTGGACGCCCTTAGTGCGATGACGCCGTTTGGCGGGATGAAGCAATCTGGCTATGGGCGCGATCTGTCGATCCATTCGTTCGACAAATACACCGCCCTGAAAACCACCTGGATAAAATACTAACGCGCGAAGCTAACCTTGGCTAAGACCAAAACAACACCAATCAAAGAAAGGCACGCCGCATGGCAATTGAAAAAATAGACACCCTGATCGTTGGAGCGGGGCAAGCTGGCATCGCCATGAGCGAACACCTGACCAACAATGGTGTATCGCACCTTGTTCTGGAACGCAGCCGGATTGCCGAACGCTGGCGCTCGGAAAGATGGGACTCTCTGGTGGCGAATGGTCCGGCTTGGCATGATCGTTTTCCAAATATGGAGTTTTCCGGCGCTGACCCCGACGCGTTTGTCGGCCAGGAAGAAGTGGCCGATTATCTTGTGGCATCCGCCAAACAGAACAATGCCCCCATTCGCACTGGTGTCGAGGTGAACTCTGTACGTAGAAACAAAGGACGCGCTGGCTTTCAAATTGAAACATCGGACGGCCCATTTGAAGCCAATAACGTGGTCGCGGCGACTGGCGCGTTCCAGCGTCCGGTGATCCCTGCTGTTGCCCCGCAAGATCCGAATATTACCCAGATCCATTCCAGTGCATATCGCAATCCGGATCAGTTACCTGATGGTGGCGTTCTGGTGATCGGGGCCGGATCATCGGGCGTGCAGATCGCCGATGAACTCGCAGCGACCGGAAAGAAAGTATATCTTTCCGTTGGATCACACGACCGCCCATTTCGGTCCTATCGCGGGCGCGATTTTGTCTGGTGGCTTGGTGTTCTGGGCATGTGGGATGACGAGGCGCTCGAGCCTGGT
>JAFLKA010000207.1 GCA_022712735.1 Marinosulfonomonas sp.
GCTGCCACTGATTTCGGACCAACCGAATTCACCTGATCCAGATAGAACAACATCATCGGATGAAACGTCGCCGCCTTTAACAGCTCGGAAAACTTACCCGTGATGTTGGGGCGGATCGCATCCTCGACATAGGTTGCAACCGCATGACGCATTACGCCTTTCTTGCCTTTGACGGTGAAATGATCGGCCCAGAACCGCACCAGACGTTCCCGCAGACCATCCTCGGTAAACATACCACGCGCGATGGTGGCCCGCAGCCAATCCGCCTGCTGACGCCGCGCGTCTTTGCGCAACTCGCGGATTTGTTGCTTGATATCTTGCGCCATCGTAGGCTCGTCACGACGGGTGCGGTTCAGACGGCGAATGTCTTCCATCACCGCCTCGATCTGTGCAAATCCGCCAATCGGGAACCGCCCCGCCATATCGTCCGGTCCCGTCAAACGGGCCAACATTTCGTCCACACTGACGGGCGGCGCGATATGCGGCGACAGGCCAGTGCCAAACCGGATGGCGGCGGTTTCAAGGTTAAACGTCACAGTCACCTCTTACGATCACTTATCAACGACACGCTACCAGACCCCGTGCAAAATGAAAAACCCCGCAGCGATCGCTACGGGGTTTTGGCATTTTCCAGCGTGCTTGGAACCTAATCCTGCGGGAGCACCCGTAGGTGCAATTCGCGCAACTGCTCGTTCATCGGCTCGTTTGGTGCGCCCATCATCAGGTCTTCGGCGCGCTGGTTCATCGGGAACATAATAACCTCGCGGATGTTGGCCTCGTCCGCTAGCAGCATCACGATGCGGTCAATCCCCGCCGCACACCCACCGTGGGGTGGGGCGCCAAAACGAAACGCATTCACCATACCGCCGAAACGTTTTTCGACCTCGTCCTTGCCATAACCGGCAATTTCAAACGCCTTAAACATGATTTCCGGCTTGTGATTGCGGATCGCACCCGAAACCAGCTCATAACCATTGCACGACAGATCATACTGATAACCCAGCACCTCCAGCGGATCACCCTCCAGCGCTTCCATCCCGCCTTGAGGCATGGAAAACGGGTTGTGTTCAAAATCAATCTTGCCGGTTTCCTCGTCCTTCTCGTAAATCGGGAAATCGACAATCCAGGCGAATGCAAAGCGGTTATTTTCGGTCAGGCCCAACTCGCGGCCAATCTCCTCCCGCGCACGTCCCGCAACGGCTTCGAACGCTTTGGGTTTACCGGCAAGGAAAAATGCCGCGTCCCCAACGCCCAGCCCCAGTTGCAACCGGATCGCCTCGGTGCGCTCTGGTCCGATATTTTTGGCCAAAGGTCCGGCGGCCTCCATCCCCTCGCCCAGATCGCGCCAGAAAATATACCCCATCCCCGGCAGACCCTCTTTTTGGGCAAAGGCGTTCATACGGTCACAGAATTTGCGCGACCCGCCTTTGGGGGCCGGAATGGCGCGAATTTCGGTGCCCTCGTTTTCCAGCAGGTTGGCGAAAATCTTGAAACCGGAACCGGCGAAATGCTCCGACACGATCTGCATCTTGATCGGGTTGCGCAGGTCCGGTTTATCGGTGCCATACCAAAGGGCCGCGTCACGGTAAGAAATCTGCGGCCAGTTGGTATCGACCTTGTGACCGCCGCCAAATTCATCAAAAATCCCGTGGATCACCGGCTCGATGGTATCAAACACATCCTGCTGGGTGACGAACGACATCTCCAGATCCAGCTGGTAAAAATCGGTAGGCGAGCGATCCGCACGTGGGTCTTCGTCGCGGAAACACGGCGCGATCTGGAAGTATTTGTCATAGCCCGACACCATGATCAGCTGTTTGAATTGCTGCGGCGCCTGGGGCAGCGCGTAAAAACGCCCCGGATGCAAACGGGACGGAATCAGAAAATCGCGCGCACCTTCGGGGCTGGAGGACGTAATAATCGGCGTCTGGAATTCACGGAACCCCTTGTCCCACATCCGCTTGCGCATCGACGCCACCACATCGCTCCGCATCTTCATGTTGTTTTGCAACTTCTCGCGGCGCAGATCCAGATAGCGGTATTTCAGTCGGGTTTCTTCAGGGTATTCCTGCTCGCCAAACACCATCAACGGCAATTCGTCCGCCGCCCCCAAAACCTCGATATCGCGGATAAACACCTCGACTTCTCCGGTCGGAATTTTCGGGTTCACCAGTGATCCGTCCCGCGCCATCACATTGCCATCAATCCGGATGCACCACTCGGCCCGCAGCTTTTCAATCTCGGCGAACACCGGACTGTCAGAATCCGCCATCACCTGCGTAATCCCGTAATGGTCGCGCAAATCGATGAATAGCAGGCCGCCGTGGTCGCGCACGCGATGCACCCAGCCCGACAGGCGAACAGTGTCGCCAACGTTGGATTTGTTCAATTCGGCACAGGTGTGGCTGCGATAGACGTGCATGATTGTCCCCTTGGGGTGAATGGATTGGTCGGGCTGATACACCGCGCACAGCCGATAAAGTCAAGAGAGGCGACGCCAGCAATCCATGCAAATTGGCCTATATGCACCTTATCGGGGCATTTTTGCGCATCAAGACCAGCTCATCACACCCAACTCGGAAAAAATAGAGCAACAAAGCCACAGATACATCCGTTTGGCATTCAGCATATAGCCATACGCATCCCGTCTTTGTAGTAAAGAGGTATTAAGCGATGCCTGAGGCATCCAAACCCGAGGTTTTCATCAGTTAATGCGTTCAATTGGCACATCCGTTATTGCTGTAATTATTGCAAGCATCGCAACGTTTATAATCCTGATCAATGACACTTCGGGGTCAAGCGACATTTTGGCCAGCTGGATGGCGGGCCATTACTATCTGCTGGGCATGCTGGACCAGATTTACCCACATGACACCGACATTTTCACAATGCGCCCCCCGCCTGAATGGATCCCGTATCATCACAGCCAAGGGCGCAGCAGCGATGTTTTCCCCTTTATCTACCCGCCGATCTGGGCCCATGTTTTCGGCTGGCTCACCACAGTAACCCAATTTGAAACAGTCGTGAAATGGGCCCGCATACTAAACCCGCTGCTGATCGGCAGCATGGTTATACTGGCGTGGCGTGCGTCAGGCAGCACAATACCTGCCCTCAGGTTTACCCTGCTAGGCCTGCTCATTCTGGCGTTCACCCTGATCGGGGTCGTCCCCATCGTGCAAAACCAGCCCCAGATATTTGTTAGCTTTCTGATCGTTCTGGGATTAGAGCGCCACCGCTCTGGCGCCCCTTTAACGGCGGGAGCTGCCATTGCACTTGCCGCGTCGATCAAACTGTACCCGGTCCTGTTGGCATTGCTTTTTCTGGCCAGCGGAAACAAACGCGCATTCGGCAGTTTTGTCATAATCGGTGCCACCCTTGGCGGGTTATCTATCGCCTTGGCAGGATGGCCATTACACAGCCTGTTTCTGGCAGAAGTCAGCAGAATCAGCAGCACGATTATTGTTACGATCCATACCTATTCGCTCGATGCGATTATCGGGCAGATGTTCTTTATCGACCAAATGCAGATGATCCTTGATCCAAATTTCATTGCCGGCGCCGCAGATAACAACCTGATAATAGGGTGGCAGGTGATGGCCAAACCTGCCCTTTGGCGCGGAATTTCTGCGGCTGTTATTCTTGCAACTCTGGTGTTTTTTGCCTATAAATTACACCGGAATAAGGGACCAAATTCTGACAACAGCTTGCTCTGGCCAATCGTCATTATCTGTATAGCCCTGATTAACCCAATATCCTGGGGGTATCACTACCTACCTGCCGTGGCCTTTGCCCCTGTGCTGATTGACCGGTTCGGCTCCTTTCGGGGCGCAGTGTTGCTGTTGCTGATTTTCGCGCCGGTTTCAGTTGTGGCCCTTACCTCGATCTACCCGCATATCGGCTTTATTGCGCAACCCGCGTCCTTCTTTGGCACACTCAGTATGATCGGCCTTGCCCTGTCCTTTGCCGCTGCCCACCGTAAAAAACCGACCGCGCAGCCGCATTAAGCAGCCTCAGGGCTTGCGCCCCGCCACCGCTGATCTATAACCCACCAGAATTTGCCGTTTGGGGGCCTGCCACATGCCAAAAAGAACTGACATCAAATCCATCATGATAATCGGCGCTGGCCCAATCATTATTGGGCAGGCCTGCGAGTTTGATTATTCCGGTGCGCAAGCGTGTAAAGCCCTGCGCGAAGAAGGCTACCGCGTCATTCTGGTCAACTCCAACCCCGCCACCATCATGACCGACCCTGAGCTGGCCGACGCCACCTATATCGAGCCGATCACCGCCGAAATGGTCGCCAAAATCATCGAAAAAGACCGCCCCGATGCATTGCTGCCCACCATGGGCGGCCAAACCGGCCTGAACACGGCACTGGAACTCGACGACTTGGGTGTGCTGAAAAAGTACAACATCGAGCTGATTGGCGCCAACCGGCAAGCCATCGAAATGGCCGAGGACCGCAAGCTGTTCCGCGAGGCGATGGACCGGATCGGGTTGGAAAACCCCCGCGCCACCATTGCCGAAACCCTTGAGGAATGCATGGCAGCGCTCGATGACATCGGCCTGCCCGCCATCATCCGCCCCGCCTTCACCTTGGGCGGCACCGGCGGCGGCGTGGCCTATAACCGCGATGATTTCATCCACTTTTGCACCACGGGGCTAGACGCCTCGCCGGTCACGCAAATCCTGATTGATGAATCCCTGCTGGGCTGGAAAGAATTCGAAATGGAAGTGGTGCGCGACACCGCCGACAACGCCATCATCGTCTGCGCGATTGAAAACATCGACCCGATGGGCGTGCATACAGGCGACAGCATCACGGTGGCCCCCGCCCTGACCCTGACGGATAAAGAATACCAGATGATGCGCACCGCCTCGATTGCGGTGCTGCGCGAGATCGGCGTCGAAACCGGCGGCTCCAACGTGCAATGGGCGGTGAACCCCGCCGACGGGCGCATGGTGGTGATCGAAATGAACCCGCGCGTGTCACGCTCCTCGGCGCTGGCCTCCAAAGCCACCGGTTTCCCGATCGCCAAAATTGCCGCCAAACTGGCGGTGGGCTACACGCTGGACGAACTCGACAACGACATCACCAAAGTCACGCCCGCGTCGTTCGAGCCAACCATCGACTACGTGGTCACCAAAATCCCGCGCTTTGCGTTTGAGAAATTCGCAGGCTCCCCGCCGCTACTGTCGACCGCAATGAAATCGGTTGGCGAAACCATGGCAATCGGCCGCACCATCCATGAATCGCTGCAAAAAGCGCTGGCCAGCATGGAAACCGGCCTGACCGGATTTGACGAGGTCGAGATCGAGGGCGCACCCGATAAGGTCGCCGTGATAAAAGCCATCAGCGCCCAAACCCCCGACCGGATGCGCACCATCGCACAGGCCATGCGCCACGGGTTGAGCGATGATGAAATCCACACTGCCACCATGTTTGACCCTTGGTTCCTGGCCCGTATCCGCGAGATTGTGGATACCGAGGAAACTATAAAGAATGCGGGCCTACCGCATGATGAGCACGGCATGCGAGCGCTGAAAATGATGGGCTTTTCCGACGCCCGCCTCGCCATCCTGACAGACCAGCCCGAAACCGCTGTGCGCAAAATCCGCCTAGCCGCAGGCGTCACCGCCGTGTTCAAACGCATCGACACCTGCGCCGCCGAATTCGAGGCCCAAACCCCCTATATGTATTCCACCTACGAGGCCCCGGCGATGGGCGACGTGGAATGCGAAGCGCGGCCCAGCGACAAGAAAAAAGTCGTCATCCTAGGCGGTGGCCCGAACCGCATCGGCCAGGGCATCGAGTTCGATTACTGCTGTTGCCACGCCTGCTACGCCCTGACCGATCAGGGTTATGAAACCATCATGATCAACTGCAACCCCGAAACCGTGTCGACCGATTACGACACCTCGGACCGGCTGTATTTCGAACCCGTCACCTTTGAACATGTGATGGAAATCCTGCGCATCGAGCAAGAAAACGGCACCCTGCACGGCGTCATCGTGCAGTTTGGCGGCCAGACCCCGCTCAAACTCGCCAATGATCTGGAGGCCGCAGGCATCCCGATCCTCGGCACCACGCCCGATTCAATCGACTTGGCCGAAGACCGCGAACGCTTCCAAGCGCTGGTCAACGACCTTGGCCTGCTCCAGCCCAGAAACGGCATCGCCTCCACTGACGCCCAAGCGCTGGAAATCGCCGAAAAAATCGGCTTCCCTCTGGTGATCCGCCCCTCCTACGTGCTCGGTGGCCGCGCGATGGAGATCGTGCGCGATATGGCCCATCTGGAACGCTACATCGCCGAGGCCGTGGTAGTTTCCGGCGACAGCCCCGTGCTGCTCGACAGCTACCTGTCCGGCGCCATCGAAATGGACGTCGACGCGCTGTGCGATGGCAAAGACGTGCATGTCGCGGGCCTGATGCAACACATTGAAGAGGCCGGCGTGCACTCGGGCGATAGCGCCTGCTCGCTGCCGCCCTATTCCTTGCCCGACGACATTATCGCAGAGGTCCACCGCCAAACCCGCGCACTGGCCTTGGCCCTAAATGTGGTCGGCCTGATGAACATCCAGTTCGCGGTCAAAGACGGGCTGGTCTACCTGATCGAGGTCAACCCGCGCGCGTCCCGCACCGTGCCGTTTGTCGCCAAAGCCACCGACAGCGCCATCGCCTCCATCGCCGCACGCCTGATGGCGGGCGAGCCGCTGTCCAACTTCCCGCAGCGCCCACCCTACCCCGAAGGCGCAAACCCCGACACCCCGCTGCCGTTTGCCGACCCGATGTCGCTGGCCGACCCGAATATGCCGTGGTTTTCCGTCAAAGAGGCCGTTCTACCCTTCGCCCGCTTCCCCGGCGTCGACACCATCCTTGGCCCCGAAATGCGTTCAACCGGCGAAGTCATGGGCTGGGATAAATCCTTCCCCATCGCTTACCTGAAGGCCCAGATGGGTGCAGGCGTGGTTTTACCGACCGAAGGTGCGGTGTTCATCTCGATCAAAGACATGGACAAAACCGCCGAGATGGCCGACACCGCCCACCTGCTGATTGACCTTGGCTTCACCATCATCGCCACCCGCGGCACTGGCGACTGGTTGGTGGAAAACGGGGTGGAATGCGAGATCGTGAACAAAGTCTACGAGGGCCGCCCCAACATTGTTGATAGGATGAAAGACAGCGAAATCGCCTTGGTGATGAACACCACCGAGGGCGCACAGGCAGTCGAAGACAGCCGCGAAATCCGCTCCGTCGCGCTCTATGACGGCCTACCGTATTTCACCACAGCCGCCGCCAGCCACGCGGTGACGCTGGCGATGAAGTCACGCGAAGAAGGCGAGTTGGGGGTTAGGTCGTTGCAGGGGTGAGGGGGAAATATTTTCTCTACTCAATGTCAAGTAACTTGCCCCGCAACATGGTCAGATCGGAAGCGCGTCGGTGAGGGAAAGAG
>JAFLKA010000163.1 GCA_022712735.1 Marinosulfonomonas sp.
TCCAACCCCGCTTCAAACCGCGGATCAGCGGCGGCCAGCTCGGGGAAATAGCTGTGATCTTCCCATCCGTGATGCCCGTGCAGGTTACGAGACATCATGTCGCCGTAATAAGACAACCGCTCTGCGAACGCGTCTGCACCCCGCGACTTATCCAGAAATTGCTCGGTCTCTGTGCGAATGATCTGACCCAGTTTCCGAAACATTTGATGGGCGCCCAACCAGTGTTTTGTTTTCTCCTTGAACCCCGGATGTGCTTCCCATGTATCGCGTGGATAAGCATCTAGGAGGACGCGCATTTCTGTGGGCATATCGTCGGTGCGTATTTCATATGAATCTAACATATCGTTTCCTTTCTGCATTAAAGGTGGGCTTGGGAATAACAGCTACAACAGGCCAAATCGCATTGGGGGTATGCAAAACCCGCTTACCGACCAACACCAGCAAAGCGCACACCGCTTAGGTTGGCCATTTCGAGTTTCCATGTTGTGATGTCATCATGGCGGAAATCCGACAGGCTGTTATGGCCGCAGGCCCGCGCCAAAACCTGCATCAACTCGACAGACGCACCAAAATAACGCGCCAGTTTTTCCGCGCTAATCTGCACATCCAGACGCTTGCGCAATTCCGGCTTTTGGGTTGCAATACCCACCGGACAATTGTTGGAATTGCACATGCGCGCCGCAATGCACCCCACCGCCTGCATGGCCGAATTTGACAGCGCAACGCCGTCTGCGCCCATCATCATTGCCTTGGAAAAATCCTCGGCAACGCGAAGGCCTCCCGTGATGATCAGTGTGACGTCGCGGCCGGATTTGGCGTCCAGATGTTTGCGCGCCCGTGCCAATGCAGGGATGGTCGGCACCGAGATATGATCGCGGAAAATCAGCGGGGCCGCACCCGTGCCGCCGCCGCGCCCATCTAGGATGATGTAGTCGGCGCTTGCGGCCAGCGCAAAGTCGATGTCGTCCTCAATGTGGTTGGCAGAAAGCTTGAAACCGATCGGAATACCACCAGAACGTTCGCGCACTTCATCGGCGATTTTGCGAAAATCATCGGGCGTGTGCAGATCAGGGAAGGTCGCGGGCGAAATCGCCGCTTGGCCCGGCTCAAGCCCGCGCACTTCGGCAATTTTACCCATGACTTTATCGCCAGGTAGATGCCCGCCAGTGCCGGTTTTGGCCCCTTGGCCGCCCTTGAAATGAAATGCCTGAACGCGCTCTACCAGTTCAGGCTTCCAGCCAAATCGGGCCGAGGCCAACTCGTAAAAATAACGCGAATTCTCGGCTTGTTCCTCGGCCAGCATGCCACCTTCGCCGGAACAGATGCCAGTGCCCGCCATCTCCGCCCCGCGCGCCAGTGCCGTCTTGGCCTCCTCTGACAAGGCACCAAAGCTCATGTCCGAAACAAACAAGGGAATGTCCAGTTGCAACGGTTTTGCGGCGCGTGGACCGATGGTGATTGACGTGGCGACCGACACGTCATCGAGCAGCGGTTTGCGTGCTAATTGTGCAGGCAAAATCTGGATGTCGTCCCAATGGGGCAGGTCTTTGCGTGGCACGCCCATTGAACCCATTTCGCCGTGGTGCCCCAGTTTGGATAACCCATCCCGCGCCAATTCGTGAATGCGCGCAACGGTTGGCTCCTCTGGTGTTGGCATTGCCGCAGGGGTTTTTGATTTTGGCGTCGGGGCAGGATCGCCGACAGAAAAATCACCAAGGGTCGCATGGGTGCCATCACAAAACGGCGCATTGGCACTGGATTTACATCTGCAAAGCGAGGCGGGCGCAGTTTTTTCAGCGGTGAATTTCAACGGGGCTATATCGGTGCCCGCATGTGATCCATCACAAAACGGCTGGTTCGCCGATTTTCCACAGCGGCACCAGAAATATTCTTTACCCGCCACAAGATCAACCTTCATAGGCGATTTAGCAGCGATAATCGGGGCGGTTTTATCTGTCATTTGTGGGTCTCCTTATCCCAATTCAGCACGATCATGCGGCGCAGTATAATCAGGTTCCGCCCCAATCAGGGGCGGTTCCAGAATTTGTTTTTACGAGCTTATTTCAAATCACTATAGGCGGCGGGCACATTCATATTAGGGTGGACCCAACCGAACAATGCATAGCCCTGAAAATCGGGCAGTTGAACGCGGGCAACTGTGTCCTCGACGCTTAGGCCATCCGCAATAGCGGCTGAAACTTCTGTTTCAATTGCCGTCAAATAATCCACGCTCCATTTAATCGCCGCAATGTCAGTTACCGGACCGTGGCCTGGAACCACCTGTGTTTCGGCATTAAACGCATCATAGACACTTTGTAACGTGTCGCGGGTTTCAACCAAATGACCGCTCAACAGCCAAGGCACGGCCGGGGCTTGGGCGACAATCGGGTTACCTGTCCACAATACGTTTGCACCCGAAACCGAGACAAACAGATCACCCCCTGTTTGCGCAAAGCCGAAGTCGCGGATATCGACAGACACGCCGCCCAAATCAATTGACAGGCTGCCACCCTCGCCAACGAGGATTTCGGCATCAGTTGCAACGACCTCTTCAATGCCGCGACCCTGACCGAAATTCTGGATCATAAAGGCTTTGTCGGCCTCAAGATGCTCGGCTATATAAGCGGCGGTGTTGGCGTGCTGGATGACGATCACATCGTCAGGCAAATACTGGTTCCCGTAGGCATGATCCCCGTGATAGCTGGTGTTCACCAGATACCGCACGGGCTTATCCGTTTCGGCTGCGATCAGATTTATCAACTGGGTATTCAGACGTTGGTTCAGCATCGATTCAATAACCAGAACACCGGTTTCACCTATTACAAAACCGCCGGTTGTCGCTATCGGGTATCCGGCTGTGGCCATTTCATCGGCACCGGCCGGGATGACCGCGAATACACCATCAGCGATTTCTTGGCTTTCAAGGATGACTGTATTGCCATCCCAGACAGGTTCCTGAGCTAGGGCGGCCCCTGCAAGGCCGATTGAGATCGCTGCACTTAATACAAAATGTTTCATGGGTTTTCCTTTGAATAACGAACTGGATTTCACAATTAGAATGTTCTAAATAATGGAACAAGGCGCATAAATTAGATGCTGTCGTTCTATATTGGAGAACTCATTGGGCCAGATTGAAGACCTACGACTATTTGTCCGTGTTGTTGACAGCGGCAGCATTTCCAAAGCTGCAAACAAGCTGGGGATCGCAAAGTCCGCCGTAAGCAGACGCCTCAGCCTGTTAGAAGAACGCTATGGTACACGGCTGATTGATCGCGTGCCGGGTGTTTGGGAAGTCACTGGAACCGGGTACGAACTCTATCAGCGCGCGACGCGGGTGGTCGGGGATGTTGATGAAATTGAGGACGATTTCGTCAACACTTCCGCTGACCTGACCGGCCCCTTGTCAGTATCCGTGCCGCGTGATTTCGGGATCGCCTTTCTTAACGATGTGCTGATCGCATTCAAAACCCGCCATCCTGAAATTCAGTTGACTGTCGATTTTGATGATCGCACCGTTGATCTTGCACGCGAAAATTATGACTTTACGATCCGGATTACGCCTGAACTTGAGGGCAGTGTATCGGGCGCGCGGATCGGCACCGTTCAGCATCGGCTGTTTGCCAGCCCCGCGTATATTCAGGCACATTCAGAACCCCGCAGCCTTGAAGACCTCCGCCAACATCCGCTCTTGCATTTCCGGACGGCGCGTCGGGCGGTCTGGGATTTCGTAACCGACAAAGGCAAGCCACAATCGTTAGAGTTCCAGCCTTTCCTGAATTCCAACAGTGGCGTATTTTTGCTTGAGGCAACTCTCAAAGGTCTCGGAATTGCACGCTTGCCCGATTTCGTCGCCGCGCAAGCGCAAGCAGCGGGCCACCTGGTTCCGGTTCTGTCTGGCATGACCATTCCGGATTTGGGAATATATCTGGTTCACGCCGATGACCGGCGCCTCAACCGCCGAATGCGGCTCTTTGCCGAAGAGATAAAACAGGCGTGTTTGTCCTGACCCTAGCTGCTGTTTTTGCCCGACATAAGCCGCGGTGCTCGGCGGACAAGTTTCGATTCAGACCGAGTGTCTGCGGCAGGGGTCATAGAAGCCGTTGATGTATTCGAAATGACGATCTCTGCGGCGCGGCGCGTTTGCCCCTTGCAAACCATGAGAAGGATAACAATTGCCCTTGCCTCTCATAGAAACTTCGAAGCTATGCTTGCGCAGGGTTTTTGGCAGTCATGCGAGCGGTATTTGCTGCCTGTGCAGGGCAATAGCCATATTTAGCGCTCGGATCGCAAAATCACGTTTCATCCGGTTACTGACGACTCCCGCTTCGTGCCTGAATTCTGCTGTGCGTTTCGTTCCCATAGTCGTTGTCCTCTTGCGCATAATATGCGGTTAAAGGAGCGGCACAATTCCGCGACAGGTCCACTGACGTCAGACACCGAGTCATCCAGATGGTGACCAGAGAATGAATTTTCGGCATTAATAATTATTTTGGGTAGTTTCGTACGGTTTGACGTATATCAATGTGAATGCAAAAATATTATTTTATTCAATCGAGAATGAACACAAAGCAATCACTGAATCATAATATAATGCGCCAGAAAGCCGAGATTTTCGCCTTCTTGTTGCTGTTCTGGATTCTCCTCAATGGATCCATTGCTCCAGTGGTGCTGGGCGTTGGGGCGCTTGTTGCTCTTGCCATCATGCAGTTCTCTCGCGGCGGGATGACCTTTCTGACAGGGTTCCGCTATACGCCCGAGGCGATTCGGGCCACGCTGCTTTATCTTTTGGTTTTCTTCAAAGAACTGATGAAAGCCAATCTGCGGCTGGCCAAAATCGTGCTTTCCCCCAGCTTGCCGATCAACCCCGGCTTTGTAAAAGTGCGCACCAAGCTCAAAAGCCCGATGGGTCGGCTGCTGTTGGCCAATTCGATTACCCTGACACCGGGCACTCTCACCGTTGAGATGGAGGGCGAGTGGCTCTATGTTCACTGGGTGACGATGGATGCGAACGATATTGACGGTGCTACCGATGAAATTGTCGCCGGATTTGAGCGCTATCTGGAGGTCATGTATGGCTGATTTTCTAGTCTACATCGCGGCCGGTATCGCCGGTCTTGCGTTTATACTGGCGCTTTACCGGTTTATGCGCGGCCCCGTAGCAGTGGACCGTGTTGTCGCCTTTGATGTGCTGACCATCATATCGCTCACCGGCATTGTGCTGATCGCGGTGCTGGAGGGGCGGGCAATCTATCTGGATGTGGCGCTTGTCTATGCGCTGCTCTCTTTCCTTGGCGTGATCGTGGTCGCCAAATATCTGGAAGGCGGCGCCAAATGACCGAATTTCTAGACATTATCGGCGGGCTGGCACTGGTCGGCGGGGCGATGTTCCTGCTGCTCGGTGGTTTGGGACTGAATCGGATGCCCGACAGCTTTGGCCGTATTCAGGTGGGCGCGAAAACCACCACACTGGGGACAATTCTGGTGTTGATCGGGGCTGCATTCCTACAGCCCGATATGACGCTGAAGCTGTTTCTGATCGGTGTTTTCCTGCTGTTTACCAACCCGCTCTCGTCACAAGTTCTGGCCCGCGCTGCCAAGCGCTTCCATGTGCCGGAAGCACCTCATATCGGGGTGGACCACTATGAAGACAACCACAAAGATGCACCGGAGAGTAAGGCATGAACAATATGATGCTTGTTTTCAGCCTGCTTCTTGCGGTGGCCATGATTGGCACTGCCGTTATGGCCATCTGGCCGGGCCGCAGTCGGGCAATCGCCATTCTTGCGGCCGGCGCAGTTAGCCTTTTTGCC
>JAFLKA010000164.1 GCA_022712735.1 Marinosulfonomonas sp.
AGCAAAGGAGAGACCCATGAACTGGGACGATTACATGTTGCAAACACGCAAACAGCTAAAAGAGCTGAACAAAACCATTCCCGGCACCACCTATGCCTTCGGTAAATTGGGCGAAGCTGTCAAAGATGGCGACGGGCTGGATTTCAAAACCAAGGAATTCATCGCCCTGGGCATTGCCATCGCCGACCGCTGCGATCCATGCATCGGATTCCACATTGAAGCCCTGAAAAATTGTGGTGCGACCCGCGCCGAACTGGCTGGAGCATTGTCCATGGCTGTGCACATGGGCGGCGGACCATCTATGATGTATGCCGCCAAAGCCCTGGACGCATGGGATCAGCTTTAGGCGCTTTTCAAACTGACCTCCAAGACAAACACCCCGCCTACGCGGGGTGTTATTGCCTTAGGTCCGGCGTGTTGGACCATACCCCGCGATAACGCCCAGCAACCCGCCATAAACCAGATGCCCGATCAGCGACGCGATCACCGCCATCATCCCGCCGACGTTTGACATCAACACGCCCGCGCCTGCAATCGGCATCACCACAACAACCGCAGCCACCCACAACAAAACCCCGTAAACCAACCCACGCACCAGCGGTGGGCCGGGGACGAAATGATAGATCACCAAAACATAAATCATCGGGAAAACGATGATGCCCATAATCAGGTGCGCAATCATTCCCATCGTCCATCCGCCCAGCATATTGCCCAGCATTGCCGCGATATCCATCGGTATTCCGGTCATCATCGGGGCCATATACATCATCATCAAAGTCATCGCGATTGTGCCGACAATCCCGCCTAATATTGCTTTTGAATTTTCCGGTTTCATTGCTCTATTCCCTGTTTTGTTTTTATGTCGACAACTGTGCGCTGCACTTGGCTACAAAACAATCCACCCTCTAAAGTTATGCCCATTGTGTGATCTTACGTGAAACATGCAATCACGTAATCTAGAAAAACGTATAAAAACAATGACTTGCAGGGGCATCATCAAAAGGTGATTGAAACAATCAACAGAAGTATTTCAGTTATACGCCATCTTATGCTTCACTTTTCCATACTCATCACAGCCCCGACAACCACAATTTCCTTTACGTTTTCACCCACAGGGAGGCCGCAAAATGACACTCGAAACCACAGTAAATCCATGGACCAGCAGGATGGCCAAAACCCTTGATCGGGCCGCCCATGACATCTTTGATCTGGTGCGCTGGGTCAGCACCGTTGGCATTGCACGATATCTCTGGGCCGACACCGGACAAACCGTTTTCGCAATTCTCTACTGGTTTTTATCCGCCACCCTGTTCGGGTTCCTGACCGCCCGCCTGTTACTGCGCACAAACATCAGCCTGTTTTCCCAGCCCGACACACGCTGGAAAAAAATCGTCGACCTGATGGTGAATTTCATGATCTGTGTCGTCGCCTTTGTCCTGACCCTGTGGTTTGTCGAACACCTGACCGATGCTTTTGCCGCAAGGCGCGCCCAGTAAACACATATCCCCCGGTCCGGATTTCTATCTTATTGACCAAGGTCAAAGACCGCAGATGTGAACTACGTCAAATCAGCGTGGCAATTATTAAGGATTCCCACGATGGACTGGAAAGAAAACAGCCGCGACATGCGGGCGAAAATTCGCGAAATGAACAAACTGATCCCCGAAGCTACCGCCGGTTTTGGCACCCTAAGCAAAGCCGTGAAAGACAACGGCACACTGGATGTGAAAACCAAAGAGTTTCTGGCCCTCGCCATTTCAATATCTGAACGCTGCGAGCCCTGCATCGGCTTTCACGTCGAGGCCCTGATCCGCGCTGGCGGCACTCGCGATGAGCTGGCCGACGTGCTGGGTATGAACATCCAGATGGGCGGCGGCCCCGCCCTGATGTATGCTGCCAAAGCACTGGAAGCATGGGACCAAATGGTGGCAAAATAAATATTTACAAAATTGCGACGGAAACAGAACGGGGCTGCGTATTACCTTTATAAATTCAACAACCCGAATATAAAAAGGACCACGATATGAAACGCATCCTCCTTCTGACCGCCGCCATTGCCCTCGGCTCCGCCGCTTACGCCCAACAAGGCAACCCGGGCGCCCATTTCATTGAAAACTGGGACACCAATGAAGACGGCCAAGTCACTTTGGCCGAGGCCACCGAAAGACGCAGCGACATTTTTCTCACCTTTGATGAGGACGACAACGGCTTTCTATCAGCAAGCGACTACGCCATGTTTGACGAGGCCCGCGCCAACGACCGCGCCAACATGCAACAAGGCGGGCAGGGTCGTGGCCAAGGCCAAGGTGGCGGACAAGACCGCGAAGGCCAAGGCATGTCGATGGAATTCAATGACGTGAATGGCGATGGCCAAGTCAGCCGCGATGAGTTCATGGCCCGAACACCCAGCTGGTATGCTACAATGGACCGCAACGGCGACACCATCATCACCACAGCCGATTTCGGTCGCGGCCGCGGCTAA
>JAFLKA010000259.1 GCA_022712735.1 Marinosulfonomonas sp.
CGTCTGACCCGAACAATTCAACCGCCAGCGTGGCACCACCACGGTTGATGATGTCTTCGGCCTTGATCACATGGGTATGCATCGGGCTGATCTGGTCTTGGCGCGAAATCAGCAGCTTTTCGGCGTAACACATGCCGCCACCGCGTTGCAGATCGGCGAGCCGTCCGTTGCGCAGGGTGAACAGGAAAAGGCCCATCTCATCGAACTTGCCCAGCCCGTAATCGGTAATATCCCAGCCCATCCGCGCCGATATCACCGCATTGGCGCGGGTTGCATTGGCCTTGAATTCATCCGGCGTCCAATAGGCAAAGGGCGGCAAGGTAAAGCCAAAGCTGCGGATCATATCATCGGCTGATGCCATAATATCGTTGATGGTCGAGCGTTTCACAGGATCAATCCCCTTACCTATAGCGTTTCGACTTTACCTTGAATCATAAAGCAACACATTACGCGTTTGAGCGTTAGCGAAAGGCAGCTTAATGTGTTTCAAACATAAGTCGAATTGCTTTAACGGTTCCATGCACCATAGGCGCAGAAATCGCGAACCGGCAAGCGGGGATGTTCAGTTTATACCGTTGGCCCGCTGCAGCGCCCGAACGTAAGCGATGATTGTGCCGACTTCGGCGTCGGTAATCCCCTCAACCGGCGGCATGTTCCCGAACCGCCAATGGTGCGACCGGACACCGTTGCGCGCCGCCATCAGAAATGCCGCGTCGCCGTGGTGCGATGGCTCGTAAATTTTGTGCACCAGCGGCGGGGCAACCCCGACCTGCCCGACAGCGTTTTCCCCGTGACAAGATGCGCATTTGGCAACGAACGCCATCTGCCCCAACACCGCCTTGCCCGTAAGGTCAGGCACTGTGACCTCGACAATGGCGCGGCCTGTGGGCGCTTGCCCCGTTGCAGGCGCGGCTTGCGGCTTGCTATTGGATGTATAGATCAGCGCCCCGAAACCGGCCACTGCCAGTACCGCGATGCCGCTGCGTAAAATCTTGTTCATATCGTTCCACTTTGCTGTTGTCGTCTGCAGACTGTGCAGCTTCCAGTTAGTGGAGGGTCAAGCGGTTATTGCGCCTGCATCACGCAGATTTTAATGCGGCCGTGCGTCCCGCCGCCCAATCACGCGCCGCATCGCCGAAATGTTCAAACAGCGGCCGCGAAACCGGATCATTGCCCGCGTTATATTCCGGGTGCCATTGCACCGCGAGGGTAAAGCCGACTGCGTCGCGCACATAGGTTGCCTCGGGGGTGCCATCATCGGCGTAGCCGTCAACCACAATGCGCGGCCCCGCCTCTTTGATCCCCTGCCCGTGCAGGGTGTTGGTCATCACGTTGGCATCGCCTAAAATACGGTCAAAAACCCCGCCTTTGGCAAAGCGCACACAATGGCGGTGGGCAAATTTTTCATCCAGCGTGCCATCGGGCGGCATCCGGTGGTTCATCCGCCCCTCAAGATCGCGGATTTCAGGATAGAGCGTGCCACCCATCGCCACGTTCACCTCTTGAAAACCACGGCAAACGCCGAAGAACGGCTGGCCGCGGTCCACACAGGCGCGGATCAGCGGCAGGGTGATTTCATCACGGCACCGGTCAAACGCGCCATGCGCCTCGGTTTCTTTTTCACCGTATTCTGTCGGGTGCACATTGGGGCGCCCGCCAGTGAACAAAAACCCGTCACAAGCATCTAACAGCTCATCGACCGTAACATATTTCGGGCTGGTCGGGATCAGCAGCGGCATACAACCGGCAACATTGCTGATCGCCTCTGAATTCATCGTGCCGCTGGCATGCACTGTATAATCACCCTCAAGCGTGTTGAAGTTGGCGATAATTCCGATGATTGGGCGTGCCATATGTGTGACCTGTTGTTGACTGTATTGTTTTCCGTATACGCCAAGAATTACCTCTCGCATAGCGCACGCTACGCACACTCAAGGCAATTTATGTGTAATTTCGCACATCCAATGCCCAGCCCACCAAGTGGAAAGCGGCTTGCACCCCGTTTTGCATCGGTTACCCTAGCGCAAATTTCTTAAGGATGCCCGAAATGTCAAAAGACGCCGTCACAATCCATTTGTCCGATTACACCCCGCCCGCCTATCTGGTTGATACGGTGCATCTGACGTTCAAGCTGTCAGGCGGCGCCACGCGGGTGATCTCGAAAATTCAATTCCGCCCCAATCCGGAAACCGATAATCGTGATTTTTTCCTGCACGGCGAGCACCTGACCCTGGTCCGCGCCTCGATTGACGGGCAAGACTGGAAACCCCATGTGACCGACGATGGCCTGACCGCCCAAGTGCCCGATGCGCCCTTCATTTGGGAATGCGAAGTCGAGATTGCACCCGAGAGCAACACAGCGCTTGAAGGGCTGTATATGTCAGGCGGTATGTATTGCACCCAATGCGAAGCCGAGGGCTTTCGGCGTATCACCTATTACCCCGACCGCCCCGATGTGATGGCGGTATTTACGGTGCGCGTTGAGGGCGATTTGCCAGTGCTGTTGTCCAACGGCAACCAGACCGGCAGCGGCGATGGGTGGGCCGAGTGGCATGACCCGTGGCCAAAACCGGCCTATCTGTTTGCGCTGGTGGCGGGCGATTTACGCAACCACGCCGACACGTTCACCACCATGTCGGGGCGCAAGGTTGAATTGAACATCTGGGTGCGGCCAGATGACATCGACAAATGCGCCTTCGGTATGGAAGC
>JAFLKA010000165.1 GCA_022712735.1 Marinosulfonomonas sp.
CGTGTGCTCGAGGATACAGCGACCAACGTAGGCCTTGCCATCCGCAACGGCAGCAATCGGGATGAACTGGTGACGATGACCACCTTCGGCGTGCCGGATCAGCCCGAGCCCGCCAGCGGCTACGGCTATGCGATCAAACGCAGCTACTACACGATGGACGGCAACCCGACAGACCCGAGCGACCACCCCGTTGGCACCCGTCTGGCGGTGGTGCTGACGATTTCACCCTTCAGCGATAACGAGGGGCGCTTGATGGTGAATGATCCGCTGCCAGCAGGGTTCGAGATTGACAACCCGAACCTGATATCGGGCGGCGATCTCAGCATGCTGGAATGGCTAGAAGTCACGCCAAACGTGCGCAACACCGAGTTCCGCGCCAACCGCTTCCTTGCCGCCGTTGACTGGCGCAAGGATGCACCGTTCGATCTGGCCTATATCGTGCGGGCGATTTCGCCGGGCACCTACCACCATCCGGCGGCGAGCGTTGAAGATATGTATCGCCCCCAATACCGCGCCCATTCTGAAACGGGGCAGATCACGGTCACCGAATGATCCGCCGCCACGCCCTCCTGGTCCTTGCGCTGGGGCTGTTGCTGACAGCCATGGCGCGGGACAGGTTTGATGCGTGGGTGGATGCAACCGAACTGCCGCACCTGACGGCTGAAACCTCAATCGAGGTGCTGGATCGCAACGGCGTTCTGCTCCGCGCCTATACGGTTGCCGATGGGCGCTGGCGGCTGAATGCAGCACTTGATAGTATTGACCCCGACTACATCAATATGCTGATCGCCTACGAGGATAAACGGTTCTACTCCCACGCAGGTGTTGACCCTATGGCGATGTTACGTGCCTCATATCAGGCTCTAACCCGTGGTAAAATCGTTTCCGGCGGTTCTACCCTGACCATGCAGGTGGCGCGCCTTCTGGAAGACGGCAGCACCGGTAAATGGTCCGGTAAACTGCGCCAGATCCGTCTGGCGCTGGCGCTGGAACGCCGCCTGACCAAGGATGAAATCCTCAGCCTTTATCTGAACCGCGCCCCTTTTGGTGGCAACCTAGAAGGTGTGCGCGCCGCAACCCGCGCCTATTTTAACAAAGATCCGCGCCGCCTGACGCCTGCGCAGTCCGCTCTGCTGGTCGCTTTGCCACAAGCGCCGGAAAACCGCCGCCCCGATCGTTTCGCCAAAGCGGCCCAAGCGGCCCGCACCCGCGTTCTGGCCCGTATGGTGGGGGCCGAAATTATTACGGCCGATACCGCTGACGGCGCTAAATCAGAGCCTATTCCAGCCCAAAAGCACCCATTCCCAGCCGTCGCGCCGCATCTATCCGACCGCGCCTTGGCTGCAAACCCTTTGCAATCCATCCACCGATTGACCCTTGATGCAACCCTTCAGCGTCAACTTGAGGCCCTCGCCACCACGGCCCTGCGCGGGCGGGGTGACCAGATGTCAATTGCGATGCTTGTGGCAGATCATACAACTGGCAAAATCCTCGCCTCGATCGGCTCCTCGGCCTACCGCGCCGATAGTCGCCTTGGCTTTGTCGATATGACCCGCGCCCTGCGCTCGCCCGGCTCCACCCTGAAACCGCTGATCTATGGCATGGCATTTGATCAAGGTCTGGCTCATCCCGAAACCCTGATTGACGACACACCCACCGCTTTTGGCACGTATTTTCCGCAGAATTTTGACGGCAAGTTTCGCGGCACCCTGCGGGTGCGCCGTGCCTTGCAACTGTCGCTCAATATACCAGTGATCAAACTGACCCAAGCGCTTGGACCAGCCAAACTAATGTCGACCCTGCGCCGCGCCGGAATGGAGCCTGTGGTGCCGGGTGGCAAGCCAGGTCTGGCGATTGCGCTGGGTGGTTTGGGCGTCACCCTTACGGATATGACCCAGCTTTATGCCGCTTTGGCCCAAGGCGGCGCACCACGCCCGCTGGTTTGGAAAACAGGCTCTAATCCGGCCCAAACAGGCCGAAATCTGATCTCGCCCGTGGCCGCGTGGCATGTCGCCGACATCCTGTCGGGTCTAACCCCGCCGCCCAACGCGCCGCGCAACCGGCTGGCTTATAAAACAGGCACCTCTTATGGTCACCGCGATGCTTGGGCGTTGGGTTTTGACGGCCAGCATGTAGTCGGTGTGTGGATGGGCCGTGCTGATGGCACACCGGTTCCGGGCGCCTTTGGCGGTGATTTGGCAGCGCCTGTATTGTTCGAGGTGTTCAGCCGGATCAAACCCGTGCTGACCCCGCTGCGCCCACCGCCGCCCGCGACTTTGACGGTCAGTAATGCGGAATTGCCGCAACCGTTACAACGGTTCCGTGGCCGCAACGCGCTGTTCGAAAACCCCAAAGATGCGCCAACCGTTGCTTTCCCGCCGGACGGTGCGGCGGTCGAGGTGAGCGATGGATTATTGGTTGTCAAAGTCCGCGATGGCATCGCGCCGTTCACGTGGCTCGCCAACGGCAAACCGTTCGATGTGGCCACC
>JAFLKA010000166.1 GCA_022712735.1 Marinosulfonomonas sp.
AAAATCCCGAAAGCCTCAGCGAACGCGATGCCGATGAAAAGCATAGCTGTTTGGCCGCCAGCGGCCGAAGGGTTGCGCAGGGCACCGGACAAAAAGTTGCCCACAATGCTACCCACACCAATCGCTGCGCCGCCCATGCCGATAGTGGCCAGACCTGCACCGACGAATTTACCCATTTCTACGATATCGCCTTCCATAGTGTATTCTCCTTACGTTGGAATTTAGCGTTAGATTAGTTGATTGTTCGGGTCCGACTAGTGCGACGGATGCAGCGCATCCTTTAGATAAACACAAGTCAGAATAGTGAAAACATAGGCCTGAATGAAGGCCACCAGCACATCCATGCCGAACATCGCAACGATGCCCACCATTGCCAGTGGCGCAATCAGGATCGAGCCTGCGAATGTTGCGAACACCTCGATCACTGCGTGACCCGCCATGACGTTACCTGCCAGACGAATAGAGTGACTGACGGGGCGCACGAAGTACGAGATGATTTCGATTACGGCCAGAATTGGGCGCAAGGCCAGTGGCGCGGATGAAACCCAGAACAGGCCCAGAAACTTGATGCCGTGTAGATAAAAACCCAGCAGCGTGACCGACACAAACACCAGCAGCGCCAGCACCACAGTGACGGCAATGTGCGATGTGGTCGAGAAGCTCATCGGGATCAGACCCAAGAAGTTCGAGAACACGATGAAGATGAACAGCGTCATGATGTAGGGGAAGAATTTCAATGCTTCTTTACCGGCCACATCCTCGACCATCGAATAAACAAAGCCATAGGCCAGTTCCGCAATCGACTGGGTGCGGCTGGGAACAATCGCGCGCTTACGTGTGCCCAGAACCAGCAGTCCAATGATCGCCAGAACAGCCAAACCCATCCACAGGGTCGCATTGGTCGGCGTGTACCAGTTGATTGGCCCACCGAACAATGGCTCGAGCGTGAACTGCTCCATTGGATGAAATTGCATGCCTTCGCTTTGTGCTTCTGCTGACACGTCTAGTTCCCCTCGTCCATCTCGGCCTGATCGACCGTGTTTTCTTCTTGTAGTTCTTTGGCAGTCTTCAACATCACATTGATGCCCGCCGCGAACCCTAACAATGTAAACGGCACCAGAAACCACGGCATCGTGCCAAACAGCACATCCAGCCCGTATCCAATGCCAACGCCGATAGCGATACCGACGGTTAGCTCGATGATCATCCGCCACGCATGCTGCGCCTGGCCAACCTTCGATTGCTCCTTAGGTGCAGGCTCTTGCGCTTTCTTGACCGCAGCAATCCGCTCTTCCAGCTTGTTCAGCCGATCTGGATCTGGTGCGTCGGTCAAAGCAAAAGCCTCCCTCAGACAGTTGCGCGGAACCTAGGCAGAGCGCCGAGGTGAGTCAAGTCGGAAGCGCCTCGATTGAACCTGCCGCAACCCATTGTTATAACACATTTATTCTAGAGATGCGTCAGAACGCCCGTTCGTGCCTTGGTGTGTTTTAAGGATTCTTGGACATAGGACATTATTCAACCAAATGGTTGATCGTAATCTGCGCCGAACTACACCCAGCCAAACCGCTTCACTATTCGCCCGTCGATCATCAGCATTCCACAGAAAATCGCCACCATCCCCAACATATGATTTAGGCGCACTTCTTCGCCCAAAACATACGCGCCCAACAGCACCGCCGAAACGGGCGCAATAAAGGTTATGGTCGAAATATTCGTCGCCCCCACATGTGGCAACAACCAGTAAAACACTATGAACGTCGCCGAGGTTAGAACAAACCCAATCATCGCCAAGGCGCCATAGGTTTCCACATGGGTAATCACTGGCATCCCTTCAGCTAGAAACGCCAACGGTGCCATGAAAATCGCGGCCCCCGTCAGGCCTAGCGCCGCGACCAAAGTTGAATCCAGATAGCCAAACCGGCGCACGTAATTCAGCCCAATCCCATAGCAGATCGGGGCGCATAGTGTGAATAAGATCGCCCAGAACTCCGACGCGCTCCCGCTCTGTATTTCCGGCACCGCCAGTATCAGTATTCCGATAAACCCGAACGCGACACCTAGTGTTTTAGCCTTGGTCGCATTTTCGCCGCCAGGCCAGAAATGCGAAATGATAACCACCATAACCGGCATCATCGCGTTGATAATTCCGGCAACACCGCTGGCAATATACTGCTGGCTGATCGGATAAATCGCGAATGGGACGGCAAAATTGATTGCCCCCCAAAACAACATCTGCGCCGCCAGCCGTCGTGTCATCCGAAACCGCAACCGCACGGCAAGCGCATAAATCCAGCACCCAATCGCCCCCAACGCGACTCGCCCAAAGGAAACTGTCAGTGGGCCCAGTTCCCGCAACAGGATTTCATTGAACAAAAACGATGTGCCCCACGCACCACCAAGGCCCAAAATTACAATCCAGTACCGCAACGCCATGACCTGTTCCCTCACAAATATCCGCAATTACAAAGCATGGTAATTCCTACGGGATGTCCAGCCCCAAGCCTGTTCAGCATCGCACAACCCTCAACCAAACGGTTGACGATCACGCACCATCTGCATACCCAGCGAATATGGATAAAACCCTCGACACCACCTTTGCCGCCCTTGGCGACCCAACACGGCGCGCCATCCTTGCGATGCTGCTCGAGGATGACATGGCAGTGACCGACGTGGCGGAACCGTTCGAGATGTCGCTTGCCGCAATCTCGAAACACCTGATCATCCTGACCCGCGCTGGTCTGATCTCTCAGGAAAAACGCGGACGGGTGAAGTGGTGCAAGCTAGAACCCGACGCGATGCGCGGCGCCAGCATCTGGATGCAGGGGTTTGGCCAGTTTGAGGCGGTCAATCTGGATGCGTTCGAGCGCTTCCTGAAAGAAGAGCTAAACGGCTAAACCTGCGCCAAAGATTCTATGCGCTCCGCGCGGGAGGTATTTGGAGCAAGAAGAAGAGGCCACCCTGCACACCAGAAACAATTTGAATTGAATTATCGCTTCTTCTTGCCTTAAATACCTCCGCCGGAGGCATCTCGCGCTTTCAAACAGGCGCGCACGTATTTGATGGCAGAGCG
>JAFLKA010000345.1 GCA_022712735.1 Marinosulfonomonas sp.
CCCAATCGCCCGCCCTGCCCCCTCCGGCATAGCCAACACCGCATGCGCCGCCGCAATCTCGCCCAACCGCGCGGCAATCTGCTCCGCTGGCACCGAGGCCCGCCGCGTCTCCAAACTCACGTGGATCAGCATATGTTCCCCCGTGGCCAGCAGCCGATCCCCCTCCCACATCCTATGGAACAGGTGCATCTTCTTGCCCGCGCCCAGCAGGCACTGGGTTTCCACCCGTATCCGCGCCCCTGCCCGCACCTCGTCCAGATGGCAGATGTGGGTCTCGGCGGTGAAATAGCTGCCGCCGGATGCGATATAATCCGCGTCACAGCCGACGATCTCCATAAACCGGTCGGTGGCGTCGCCAAACGCTTGCAAATAGCGGGCCTCGTTCATGTGGCCGTTATAATCCGCCCAGTCCAGCGGCACGGCGCGCGCCACGGTCTGGATTGGCTGGGTAATGTCGGTTTCCGCCACCGGCTGGCGGGCGTCCTGGGCGTTCAGCAAAGCCCCTGCGCCAGATCCTTGCGCTTTTAGGCCACGCAGGATGGTCACCAGATTGTTGTCACGGATGCGTTCCAGCTCGCGGATCGTATGCATTCCTGATTGCGCATCAGACTGATCCGCAATCTGGTCAATCAACTCGTCCGTCAGTTCCGGCACATCCATCAGCTTGGTCCACGGCCACGACAGACACGGCCCGAACTGCTCGATGAAATGGCGCATGCCCGCCTCGCCACCGGCAATGCGGTAGGTTTCAAACAGCCCCATCTGCGCCCAGCGCAGGCCAAAGCCGTAGCGGATGGCGTTATCAATTTCCTCGGTGGTGGCGATGCCGTCCTTGATCAGCCAAAGCGCCTCGCGCCACACCGCTTCAAGGAACCGGTCCGCAATATGGGCGTCAATTTCAGCCCGCACATGCAGCGGATACATCCCAATGCCTGTCAGGATTTCCTTGGCCTTATCAACCAGTTCCGGCGTGTTCTTATCAGTAGGAACCAGTTCAATCAGCGGCAGCAAATAGACCGGATTAAACGGATGCGTCACCATGATTTGTTCGGGGCGTGTGGCACAGCCCTGCAATTCGCTTGGCTTGAACCCTGATGTGGAAGACCCGATCACCGCATCCGCCGCGCAATGTTCCTGAATTTTCTGATAGGTTTTACGCTTCAGATCAAGCCGCTCTGGAATACTCTCCTGAATCCAGATAGCACCCTCGACAGCCTGCGAAATCGTCTTGCAAAACATCAACTGCCCCTCGTCCGGCAGCATCACATCCGACAACCCAGGCAAGGAGCGCCGTGCGTTTTCCAACACCTCGCCGATTTTGCGCATCGCATCGGGATCAGGGTCAAACACCCGAACCTCCCAGCCCATCAGCAAAAACCGCGCGGCCCAGCCGCCGCCAATCACCCCGCCGCCAATGATCGCTGCAACTTGCGCCATCTTAGCCCCCGCAACGGGTGAATTTGAACGGATTCCCCCCACCATACCAACGCCACAGGGTATTTCCCCCGTCCAGCATCAGCAGGGCTGTATCCTGATATTGCTCACCTTCGCCAGAGCACGACAGGGTCAGTTCCCAAAACTGCATCTGCTCGTTGCCACGCACATCGGTGATTGAACAGCTGTGCTCAAGCCCCGCAACCTCGGTCTGGGTGATGCGGATCGGGGCGGGATCGTGGCCGCCGATCATGTCGGCATATTGGCACCACTCAGGGTCCGAGGTCCAGATGCCCACCCACGGCGGCACCTCGGCAAATGCAGGTGTCGCCAGCATCGCCAGCACCATAACAATATATTTCATAACTATCCCCCATTTAGCTTTGACAGATCATACCCGTTCCAGTCCAGTATCTCGCGGGCTGCTGCCATTCTGTCCGCAGGTATATCCCGCCCACGGTTCAGGATCATGCCAAATTCGCCACCAACCGTGCCGATAACGGCAGTGCGATAGGTTTGATCAACCCACATCACCCAATGTTCAACACCTTTGTTCACACCGCCCTTGGGCGTATACCGCCCCGGCCCGCTCACCTGTGCAGCACTATGGCTGACATCACCAGAACAGCCGCGTTGGGCCAGATCAATCACACCTGCCTTGGCCACAACCACATCCAACCCGCAAACACCGCCCTGATAAGACGCAATCACATCCCAATGCCCTGCAAATTGCGCCGGATCAAACAGCGCAACCGATGTGATCGGCGTTTCCATGTCCCGATAAGACACCTTCACAGTATCAAGCGGCGTGCAGGCCGCCAACATACCAAGGACCACCACCGCCTTGGTTATGCTCATACCTGTCCCCATTTTCGTTCCATAAATATCCCCCGCGCGGAGCGCATAGAATCTCTTTACCCCGTTAATAGGGCATCGGATGCGCCTGATGCGCTGCATTGATCTCGCCCAGAACCTCGTCCGACAACTCCACATCAACCGAACCCAGCGCCACCTGCAATTGATCCATATTCGTCGCCCCGAAAATCGCCGAGGTCATGAACGGCCGTGTGCGGCACCACGCCAGCGCCATTTGCGCGATGTTCAATCCGTGCCGCGCGGCGATGTCCTCATAGGCCGCAGTCGCGCCCCACACGCG
>JAFLKA010000174.1 GCA_022712735.1 Marinosulfonomonas sp.
CACAGCCCTACGCCGGTGCAATTTCAGCGCGGGTTCTGACCACGAACCCGAAAATCCTTGCAGCGGCATCAGCGCGGGCAGCCGAGCTGTCATTTCTGGATGGGGCCGAGTTTACAGCGGCCAAGGATTTCGCCCAAGAGCTGCCCATATTATATGACACACAAGGGGACGATGCCCTGTCTTTGTGGCGCGCTGGCCGGAGCAGATTAAGCAGTAACAGCTATAACGGCGCACAATCCGATTTCGGCGCGGCCCTGACACTAACCGATGTTTCAGACCTGTGGGTCGAATATTCGCATGCGGCATTTTTGAATAATTCAGGTGATTACAGCGCTAGGCGCAAACATAAGCGCCGTGCGATGTTGGCATCGATAAACGCCTATTTGCGTAGCACCACTGACAGCGAAAAGGTAACGTCCTTGCTGGCGATGGCCGATGCGCTGGAAAAGAATGGCCGTAACAAGGATATGCTAAAAGCATTGCGTTTGGCCGAGACGATTTCACCAACCCAGCGCCTGCTGGCAAAACTGGAATATGCCGTCAATAAATACGGCCTGAAAATCACCGACCATGATATCGAAAGCGATCTGGCCGAACCGCGCATTTGCGCCCAGTTTTCCGAACCTCTGGCAGCGGGCGAGGTGGACTACACCCCCTACGTGCGCCTGTCGCAAAACGACCTGTCGGTCGAGGCCGAGGGCAACCGTTTGTGCATTTCTGGCGTCGAGCATGGCAAGCGCTATGACCTGACCCTGCGCGAGGGGCTGCCAGCGAAATCTGGCGAAACCCTGCTCGAGGCGGTCAACCTGTCGCTCTATGTGAACGACCGCAACCCGACCGCGAAATTCCCCGGTCGCGCCTATGTGCTGCCCAAATCCGCCAATGCGGGCATTCCGGTGGAAACTGTCAACGTCACCGAACTGGATCTGGTGCTGCGCCGCGTCAGTGACCGCAACCTTTTGCGCGCCATGCAAGACAGCTATTTCGGCCGCCCCCTGTCACCGTGGCAGGAGGAAAACTTTGCCAACCAAGTCGCCGAAGAAGTGTGGCGCGGCACTGGCGAGGTGCAGATGACGCTGAACAAGGATATGACCACCCGCCTGCCAATGGGCGAGGTGATCAATGATCTTCCAACAGGCATCTACGCCCTGCAAGCCCGCGTGCCAGGCTCTGACCCCTATCAAAACGCCGCGGCAACCCAGTGGTTTGTTCTGTCCGATCTTGGCCTCGCCACGATGAGCGGCACAGACGGCATCCATGTCTTTGTGCGCGGTCTGGGCAATGCGGAACCGCGCGAAGGTATCGCTGTGACCCTGTTGTCCAAAGCAAACGCTGTTTTGGCCGAAACAGTGACTGATGAACGCGGTTATGCGCTGTTTGCCGATGCCTTGGCGCGCGGCACGGGCGGGACAAAACCGGCGCTGATCGTGGCCAAACAGGCCGACAAAGACATCGCATTCCTGTCCCTGACCGATCCGGAATTCGACCTGTCGGATCGTGGGGTTGAAGGGCGCGAGCCGGCCAAACACATCGACATGTTCCTGACCACGGATCGCGGCGCATATCGTGCGGGCGAAACGGTAAACGCCACCGCCCTGACCCGTGACGGGACCGCCAATGCCATCGTAGGCCTGCCGGTTACAGCGATCCTGACCCGCCCCGATGGTGTAGAATACAGCCGCCATTTGTCGACCGGCGATACAGCCGTTGTTGGTGGTCACATCTTTAACATGCCCATCGGCCCGCTGGTGCCGCGTGGCACATGGCAGTTGGCGCTGTTCACCGACGTTGACGCACCAGCGCTGGCCAGCACCAGCTTTCTGGTCGAGGATTTTCTGCCCGAACGCATTAATTTTGACCTGACCCTGCCCGACACCCCGCTGCGGCTGAAGGACGGCACAGTGCTGACCGCTGACACCCGTTATCTGTTTGGCGCTCCTGCCGCCGATCTGCCGATCGAGGGCGAAGTGCTGGTGCGGGCCACTGATGGTCTGACCGCCTATCCCGGCTACAGTTTCGGGCGTCATAGCGAGCGGTTTGATCCGGTGATTAAAACCTTGCGCGGCGACCTGCGCACCGATGATGCAGGCTTTGTTCGCATTCCTGTTGAATTCCCCAAGGTTGGGGACGCCTCGCGTCCGCTCGAGGCGCGGTTCACCGTGCGTATTTCTGAGGGCTCCGGTCGTCCCGTCGAGCGCCAGATCACCAAACGCCTCGCGCCTGATGGCGCGATGATCGGCATCAAACCGATGTTCGAGGATGTGGTTGAGGAGGGCACAGATGCCAGCTTCCAGATCATTGCGATTGATCAGGACGCGGCCCAAACCCCGATGCAAGTCAAATGGTCCGTAAACCGCGTGAGCACCCGCTACCAATGGTATCAGCAATACGGCAACTGGAATTGGGAGGCGATCCAGACCAGCAAACGCGTCGCCAGCGGTACCGCCGATCTGAACGGCCAGCCGATCACCATTTCGGCCCCTGTGAAGTGGGGCGAATATGAAATCAAGGTGGAGCGCAGTGACGGCACTTATGTCGCCTCATCAACGGATTTCTACGCTGGTTGGTATGCCTCGGCCGATGCGTCTAGCACGCCTGACACGCTCGAGGTTTCATTGGACAAACCTGCCTATGCAACGGGTGAAACCGCCACCCTGCGCGTGGTTCCACGTTACGCGGGCAAGGCGCTGATCACGGTGATGTCGAGCCATTTGATTGATATGAAAGTGGTTGATGTGGTTGAGGGTGAAAACCTGATCCCGCTGGCTGTCACCGATCAATGGGGCGCTGGCGCTTATGTCACCGCCACGGTGATCCGCCCGATGGATGCGGCCTCTGGCCACAACCCCGCCCGTGCGCTGGGCCTGTCCTATGCGCCGGTTGATCCGGGGATGCGCAAGCTGTCAGCCGCCTTTGACATACCCGCCGAATCCGCCCCCCGCGCCCCGCTTCAGGTGGCGCTAAAGGTGGGCGGCATCAAAGCAGGCGAGACCGCCTATGCCACCATCGCCGCGATTGATCTGGGCATCCTGAACCTGACAGGGTTTGATAGCCCCGATGCCCCCAACCACTACTTTGGCCAGCGCAAACTGGGCATGGGAATGCGCGATGTTTATGGCCGTCTGATCGACGGGAT
>JAFLKA010000369.1 GCA_022712735.1 Marinosulfonomonas sp.
GATGCCTGATTACCTCAACTACATCATACCGCAGTTTTCAGAAACCGACATCAACTTTCAACGCGTGCCGATGGTCGATACGTCCAATCCGGCCGTTGCCCGCTGGATTCCGACCGCTGATGAATCCATGGTGGTCATTCGCTTTAAAGACCCTGCCGGTATTGATTTTTCTTATTTGCAATCAATGATCCATGACAGTTTCATGTCACGGGCCAACTCGATTGTCGTTCCCGGTGGCAAACTTGATATTGCCATGCAACTCATACTGACCCCTCTCATTCACCGCCTGATGGAAAAAAAGCGCAGAGCCTGCTAAAGGGCCTGTTAAGAGCTTGATGATTCCAAACCGCAAATTTCAGTTTTAGGAAAGCACCCATGACAGATACCTCTCACAACGATATGGCCAATGCAATCCGGGCGCTTGCCATGGATGCCGTCCAGCGGGCAAATTCCGGCCACCCTGGTGCGCCGATGGGCATGGCCGACATGGCAACAGTTTTGTTTACCCGTTTTCTGAAATTTGACGCAGCCAACCCCAAATGGCCGGACCGCGATCGCTGGGTTTTGTCAGCCGGTCACGCCTCAATGCTGCATTATTCCCTCAACCATCTGGTTGGTTACAAAGACATGACCATGGACCAGATCAAAAATTTCCGCCAGCTTGATTCAATCACCGCCGGTCACCCTGAATATGGTCACGCACTGGGTATTGAAACCACCACTGGCCCGCTGGGTCAGGGCATTGCGACAGCTGTCGGCATGGCCCTTGCCGAGCGGCTCGACAACGCCCGCTTTGGCGATGATCTGGTTGATCACCACACCTACGTATTTGTCGGGGATGGTTGTTTGATGGAAGGTATTTCACACGAAGCCATTGACATGGCCGGTCATATGAAGCTGTCGCGGATGATCGTTCTGTGGGACGATAATTCAATCACCATTGACGGTGGCACCGACATGTCCACCTCAACCGATCAGGTCGCCCGTTTTAAGGCGGCTGGCTGGGACGCTGTTGCCATTGACGGCCATGACCCAGATGCAATTGCAGCAGCCCTGGAGGCAGCGCGCAATTCAGACCAACCGTCTTTTATCGCCTGTAAAACCATTATCGGCTACGGCGCGCCGACCAAACAGGGCACCCATGCCACCCACGGCGCACCCCTTGGTGATGAGGAAATTGCCGGCACCCGCAAAGCGCTGGGCTGGACGGCAGAACCTTTTGAAATTCCCGATGATGTTCTAACCGCCTGGCGCGGAGCAGGCAGCCGAGGTGCTGAAACCCGGACCGCCTGGCAGTCTCGTCTTGATGCTTCAAACGACAAAACAGCATTTGAGGCAGCACATTCGGGCAAAATTCCCGGCGTTTTGGCCCCGGCGATCAATGAATACAAAAAGAAAATGGTTGAAGAGGCACCCGGCCCTGGAGTCGTGGGCCCTGCAACCCGCGTGGCTTCACAGATGGCCCTTGAAGTGGTCAACAAGGCCATTCCCTTCACCATCGGTGGTTCGGCTGATCTCACCGGTTCAAACAATACAAAAACCAGTGGCATGGAAGCAGTTACAGCCGATGATTTTTCCGGCAGCTATATGTATTACGGGGTGCGCGAGCACGGCATGGCAGCAGCCATGAACGGTATTGCCCTGCATGGCGGTTTCATCCCTTACGGGGGAACGTTTCTGGTTTTTGCTGACTACATGCGTGGCGCCATGCGCCTGGCGGCCCTGATGGGCCTTCGCGTCGGGTATGTTTTGACCCATGACTCAATTGATCTGGGCGAAGATGGTCCTACCCATCAGCCGGTTGAAACAATCGCCTCGCTGCGGGCTATGCCAAATATGAATGTCTTTCGCCCTTGCGATGTGGTGGAAACCGCTGAAGCCTGGCAGTGTGTGGTCGAGGCAGAAAACACCCCTTCGGTGCTGGCACTCACCCGTCAGGGCCGCCCGCTGCAACGCACGCAGCATACAGAAACCAATCTGACCGCCCTTGGTGGTTATGTAATGCGCGATACTAAAGGTGAGCGCGATGTGACCCTTATTGCCACCGGTTCAGAAGTATCCCTTGCCTCCGAGGCAGCCGACGTGCTGGCCAAAGAGGGTATCAATGCTGCGGTGGTTTCCCTGCCGTGCTGGGAATTGTTTGATGCTCAGGATGCGGCCTATCGCAGTGAAGTTCTCGGAACCGCCCCGCGCGTTGCAGTAGAAGCTGCTGTTGGCATGGGGTGGGAAAAGTACATAGGCGACAATGGCACTTTCATCGGTATGTCGAGTTTTGGGGCATCTGCTCCCTATAAAGAGCTGTACAAAAAATTTGGCATCACCGTTGATGCGGTTGTTGATGCCGCCAAAGCCCTTCAGGCCTAGAGGAACAAATAATGAGTACAGTACCTTCCATCACCGATGTGGACGTTGCCGGTAAAACTGTTCTGGTGCGGGCTGATTTGAACGTGCCGATGGACAATGGCCGGGTAACAGACATGGCTCGCATTGACCGGTTTGCCCCGACTGTGACTTATCTGGCCGACAAGGGTGCCCGGGTGGTGGTTATTTCTCATTTTGGGCGTCCAAACGGCGTTCGCACGCCAGCCATGTCGCTTGAGCCCATCGCCAAAGCTTTGGCTGAAAGTCTTGGCCGCGAAGTTGGTTTTGCCGAGGAGTGTGTGGGTGAAGTTGCGGAAAAAGCTGTCTGGGCCATGCGCGATGGCGATATTTTAATGCTGGAAAACTTGCGTTTTCAGGCGGCGGAAACCAAAAATTCAAACACCTTTGCCCTGCGTCTTGCGGTGTTCTCTGACATTTATGTCAACGATGCCTTTTCCTGTTCTCACCGGGCCCATGCATCGACCGCGGCAATTACAAAGTTGCTGCCGTCCTACGCTGGATTGTCCCTAAAAGGCGAGCTTGATGCCCTTGATGCCGTTCTTGGCAGCCCACAGCGCCCGATTGCCGCTCTGGTCGGTGGTGCCAAGGTTTCAACCAAAATTACCGTACTTGAGGCACTGATCCCCACTATGGACGCGATTATTGTTGGCGGCGGCATGGCCAATACATTTTTGCTGGCCAAAGGCGCCCCGATTGGCAATTCGCTGGCCGAGCCGGACTACATTGACACCGCCAAGCAGATCATGGCAGTCGCGGCAGAAAATGATTGCGAGATTGTTTTACCGGTTGATCTTGTGGTTGCTGACGAGTTTGCAGCAGGGGCTGCCAACGAAGTTGTACCAGTTGGCACTGATCCCGGTAGTCGGATGATCCTTGATGTTGGACCCGCCTCAATTGCAGATTTGACTGCACGACTTGGCGCACTCAAGACCTTGCTGTGGAACGGCCCGCTGGGTGCTTTTGAAATAGACCCGTTCGGTGATGGCACATTTGCTGTGGCAAAAGCTGCCGCTGACCTGACAAAACAGGGAAAACTGATTACAGTAGCGGGCGGCGGTGACACGGTTGCCGCATTAAATCAGGCTGGAGTTAGTGATGACTTTACATACATATCAACCGCCGGTGGTGCTTTCCTTGAATGGCTTGAGGGAAAAGAACTGCCAAGCGTTGCAGCTTTAACCAATCAAGACTAGGTAAAATTCTGGAGGAATTACATGGCCCGCATTACATTAAGGCAATTACTTGACCATGCAGCTGAGAACGACTACGGCGTTCCCGCTTTTAACATTAACAATATGGAGCAGGGGCTGGCGATTATGTATGCCGCCCGTGAGGTGAATGCACCGGTTATCATTCAGGCATCACGCGGCGCGCGCTCTTATGCCGGTGATATCATGCTGGCCAAAATGGTCGATGCGCTGGTGGAAATGTTCCCGGAAATTCCGGTCTGCATGCATCAGGATCACGGCAACTCTGAATCAACCTGTGCAACAGCCATCCAGTTCGGTTTTACCTCGGTAATGATGGACGGTTCGCTTGAGCGCGATTGCAAAACCGTTGCTTCTTATGAATACAACGTCGACATCACCAAGCGCGTTACTGACATGGCCCATTGGGTTGGTGCTTCAGTTGAGGGTGAACTGGGCGTGCTTGGCTCGCTTGAAACCGGTGAAGGTGACAAGGAAGACGGCCATGGCGCTGAAGGCAAACTGACCATGGATCAGCTTTTGACAGATCCTGATCAGGCGCTTGATTTTGTTCAAAAAACCAAGGTCGATGCCTTGGCGATTGCCATGGGTACATCACACGGTGCTTATAAATTCAGCCGCAAACCAGATGGTGACATTCTGGCAATGAACGTGGTTGAAGCTATCAACAAAAAACTGCCCAATACCCACCTTGTGATGCATGGCTCATCTTCAGTTCCACAGGAACTACAGGATTTGTTTAACGAGTTCGGTGGCGGTATGCCGCAAACTTACGGCGTACCGGTTGAAGAAATCGTTCGCGGCATCAAGCACGGTGTGCGCAAAGTCAATATCGACACCGACTGCCGTCTGGCCATGACCGGCATTATGCGCAAGGTTGCCATGGAAGACGACAAACAGTTTGATCCGCGCAAATTCCTCAAACCAGCCCTCGATGCCATGCAGCAATTGTGCAAAGACCGCTTTGAACAATTTGGCACCGCGGGCAACGCCCACAAAATTACGCCAATTCCACTTGATCAAATGGCGGCCAAATATGCCGCTGGTGATCTTGATCCAGCGATTGGTTAAACCAACTACCCTTTAGATGCGCGCGCGCATCTTTAGGCAAGGTCTCCTTCACACGGTTGAGGGGCTGTTGTGAGGGAGACCGCTCATTTTGTATTTAGGAAAACAGTACCATGGCAAGAGACATCATCATTGCACCTTCAATTCTGGCGTCAGACTTTTCGCGCCTTGGTGAGGAAAT
>JAFLKA010000373.1 GCA_022712735.1 Marinosulfonomonas sp.
ACGACCCTCTTTCCCAACACGACGCTCTGCCGTGCTAGTTCCGGCAATCCGATCAGCGCCGCGAACCGCGCGAATTGCGAATCATTGCCCACCGCCACAATCGCGTGGCCATCGACGCATTCAAACACCTGATAGGGCACAATAGTGGGGTGCTGGTTGCCACGCCGTTTGGGGGCATCGCCCGATAGCAGGTAATTCACCCCCTCGTTGGCCAGCCACGCCACTTGGGTATCGGCCAGCGCAATGTCGATGTGCTGGCCCTCGCCAGTTGCATCCCGATGCCGCAGCGCCGCCAGGATCGAGGTGCTGGCATACATGCCGCACATCATATCCGCGATGCCCACGCCCACCTTGGTCGGCACCCCGTCAGGATCGCCCGTCAGGCTCATGATGCCGCCTGACCCTTGCACCAGCAGATCATACCCCGCCCGATGCGCGTTGGGGCCCGTCTGGCCAAAGCCGGAAATCGAACAGTAAACCAGCGCCGGATTGATCGCCGAAAGCGTGGCGTAATCCAGCCCGTATTTAGCCGGCCCCCCTGCCTTGAAATTCTGGATCACCACATCGGCCTTTTTGGCCAGTTTGCGCAGGGTCTCGGCCCCGTCCGGATCGGCCATATCCACCGCAATCGAGCGTTTGTTGCGATTGGTGCACATGTAATAGGCGCTCTCGCGTGATACTTCGCCATCCGCCGAAGTAACATAAGGTGGCCCCCATGCGCGGGTATCATCCCCCACACCGGGCCGCTCGACCTTGATCACATCCGCGCCCATATCGCCCAGCAGTTGCGTGGCGTATGGTCCCGCCAGAATACGCGTCATATCCAGAATGCGAAGCCCTTTCAGCGGGCCGGTTGCGTCATTATTTTTCACGGGAACCTCTTTCTTGTCCATTTGCGACTCGCGCATGGTTTGCCCGACCCTATGCCTTTCTCATTGTAACAAAAAACGAAACTAATTTACATTTACCGTTGAAAATTTTAACACTAAGGATGCGCCTTGATCACCTGACCTCGCTTATCGCCATCGCAGACCACGGCAGTTTCACCGCGGCAGCCTCGTCCATCCATCTCAGCCATTCCGCTGTCAGCATCCAGATACGCCAGTTGGAGGAACAGGTTGGCGCCCCGCTGTTTGATCGCAGCACCCGCCCGCCGCAATTAACGCCGCTGGGGCGTGACTATGTGGAGCGGGCCCGGGTGATTGCCCGTCAGGTGGACGACCTGAAAGGGTTGCGCAGGCATGATCAACTAGATGGCAAAGTGTCCTTCGGGTTTGTCCCGACCACATTGCAAACAATTCTGCCGGTGATCCTGACACAGCTAAAATCCCGCTTTCCGGACCTGCAAGTCACGGCGCGGTCAGGGTTTTCCGAGGAACTGGCCAAAGCCGTCGCCACAGGAGATCTGGATTTCGCCTTCCTGACCGCATCGAACACAGCCCTTACCGACATCACATTGGACAAAATCGCCGACGAGCCATTGTTCCTGATCGCCGCCCCCGACACGCTCAAGGATCAAGGCGTGGAGGATTTGCTGCGTGACCAGCCCTACATTGCCTTTAGTTCCGGCACATGGCTGGGCCAGCAGATTATCACCCGCCTAAAGGTGCGCGGGATCGCGTTTACCCCCGCGATTGAACTGGATTCCATCGACGCGGTTGAAAACCTTGTGGCGCAAGGGTTCGGCGTTTCCATCGTACCGCAACGCCTGTTTGCCGATGATCTGGGCACGAGTTTGCGTTGCCTGCCGTTTGGCGGCGATGCCGAATGTCGCCGGCTGGTGCTTGCCTCGCACCCCCATTGCAACCGCACCACCCTGCGCCGCACGATGATTGATTTTCTGCGCCCCTAAAGCGTTGGCATTGCCGATTTGGGCTGGCTTGGCTACCTTGGTTGCAAAGCCACTACAGCGAGGGAAATCAATGACCAAGCGCGCAATTATTCCGCCGGAGTATCGTGTGGCGGCAGAACAGCTAAAACTATCTCCGGCTCTGGTGTCCGGTAATCACGTCTTTCTGACAGGCGTTACGGGGTCGGGTGCTGACGGGCAGATGCCGGATGATCCTGCGACCCAGATCAGGAACGTCTTTGACAAGATAGGACTGGTGCTGCGCCACGCAGACCTGACGTTTGGCGCAATTGTCGAGATGACGTCTTACCATGTCGGCATCGGTGATCACTTTGACCTGTTCGCCGAGGTCCGCGCCCAATACGTTCAGGAACCCTATCCGGCATGGACAGCAGTCGAGGTTGCGGGCCTGCGGCGGGAAGGGGCAATTGTTGAAATTCGGGTGATTGCGAGCATTGAGCAAGGCGATTGACCCAACCAGCGAAGAAAGCCGCGAGGCTTGATGAGCGCCTACCCTAAAGCGTCGGCAAAAACGAGCCCTGCAAATCCGAAATGAACCCGTGCACCGTGGCAATCGCCGGTGTCACGGTTAAATCCTCGCGTTGCAACAAATACCATTTGCGCTCGATCGGCAGCCCCTCGGGCTCGATCGTCACCAGACGCCCCGATTTCAATTCCTCAGTCACCGTGTGCAGCGAGATCATCGCAATGCCCAGCCCCGCGATCACCGCCTGTTTGATCGTCTCGTTGGTGCCCATTTCAATGTAACGATACGTGGTCCCGTCGCCAATCCGGTCCAGATAGCGGATCATCAGAATGCGGGTGCCTGACCCGTCCTCGCGGGCGATGAATGTTTCTGACAGTAAATCCTCGGGGCTGATATTGGCCTTGCCCGCCAACCGGTGGTCCGGCGGGGCAATCATCACATGCGGATGACTGCCAATTTGCTCCAACAAAACCTTGGGCGCACGTGGCGGGCGGCCCATGATGGCCAGATCAATCGACTGCTGCTGCAACGACCGCACAATCATGTCGCGGTTGCCAACCCGCAGCACCACGTCAATATCGGGGTAATTCTGCTGTAACATCGCCACCAATCCCGGTGCGAAATATTTACCAGTCGAAACCACGCCCAGCACCACAACCCCGCTTTGCCCTGCCCGCAGCGCCCGCACTTTTTGCATGCACCCCTCCAGCGCGTTCTGGATGGTGAATTGCGCATCCAGAACGGCCTGTCCTTCGGCGGTCAACCGCGCCCCAAGCGCACCGCCCCGATCCACCAGCCGACATTGCAGATTCTCTTCCAGAATCCGCAACTGGGTGTGGATTGCAGGCGGCGTTAGCCCCACCGCCTCGGCTGCGGCAGATAAAGTTCCCTGCTCTGCCACGGCGCGTATGGCCCGTAACTGTTTGAAAGTTATCGCATCCAGCTTTGGCATTAAATTTCCTTAACTACAGTTTCGATATTATTAAATTCTATAATCATTCAATTTATGGAATGCTAATAAAAATACCGAAATAGCGCCAGAATCGGGGGATTATTATGCAGCCAGACGGAAATATCATCGGAAACGAGCAAATTCCGGCGGATTTATATCCTCTGATCAATGGGCTCTGCACTGTCGGGGCCGACCTTGCCAAAACCATCGCACGCGGCTCGCTGGGCCAAACGCTGGGCGGGAATGTTGGTGAAAACACCGATGGCGACCAGCAAAAAGCACTGGATGTGATGGCAGACGAGGCCTTTGCCGAGGCGCTGAAATCGCTGGGTGTGCGCTGGTATGCCTCCGAGGAGCAAGAGATCGTGGTCGAGTTGGACCCGAAGGGTAAATACGCGCTGGCGATTGACCCGCTGGATGGCTCCTCCAACATTGATGTGAACGTTTCCATCGGCACGATATTTTCGATTTTCGAGGCCAAGGAAGGCGCTGACGAAAGTTTCCTGCGCCCCGCCCATGAGCAAATCGCGGCGGGCTACATCATTTTTGGCCCACAAACCGGCCTGATGGTAACGTTCGGCGACGGCACACAATTCTATATTCTGAGCCCTGATACTGGCCGCTATGAAATGGCCAATGACAATGTGATTATCCCCAAAGAATCCAATGAATACGCGATCAACGCCTCGAATTACCGGCACTGGTCCAAACCCGTTCGCGCCTATATCGACGACTGCATTGCAGGGGCCGAGGGCGTTCACGAGCGCAATTTCAACATGCGCTGGGTCGCGTCACTGGTGGCCGAAACCCACCGCATCCTGACCCGCGGCGGTATTTTCCT
>JAFLKA010000500.1 GCA_022712735.1 Marinosulfonomonas sp.
AGCATGGTCTATTCCTCCATCACGCCGCGTTTGCCCATCAATCCGCGTGGGCGGACCAGAAGGATAACGATGGCCGTCAGGTAAATGATGATTTGGTCGATGCCAGGCAGGAATTGCTTGATCTCGTTCATTGAGGCGAAGCTTTCGAGGACGCCCAACAGGAACCCCGCCAGCACGGCCCCAGGCAAGGAGCCCATGCCGCCGACAACCACCACAACGAAGGACAGCACAAGGAAGTCCATGCCCATGTGGTAGTTTGGCGAGTTGATCGGCGCATACATCACGCCCGCCACACCGGCGACGGCGGCGGCGACGCCGAACATGATGGTAAAGCGTTTGTCGATGTTGATGCCGAGCAAACCCACGGTTTCACGATCCGCCATGCCCGCGCGCACCACCATGCCGAAGGTGGTGAAGCGCAGGAACGCAAACACCGCGCTGATGATGGCAAGTGAAAAGGCGAAATAGATGATCCGCCAGTAGGGATAGATGATGGCGTTGGCCTTGTAGCCCAGCAGAACGCCGAAATCATAGGAGCCTTTGAAGGCGTCGGGGGCAGGGGTTGGAATGGGGTTGGCGCCGTAAAACTGTTTGACGATTTCCTGCAAAACGATGGCAAGGCCGAAGGTCACAAGGATCTGGTCGGCATGCGGGCGTTTGTAGAAATGTTTGATCAGCCCGCGTTCCATGATGAAGCCAACGGCGATCATTACGGGGATCGAGAAGATAATGGCGAGTGGCACCGACCAATCAATGATGCTTGCGCCCATTTCGGGGCCGAACCATGTTTCCACATAAGGCGTTTTGATCTTGGCCGGATTGCCCAGAAAATCGGTCTTGGTCGGGTCCAATACCACGGAGGATATGTTCAGGATTTTCTGCAACGTGACCGCGCAGAACGCGCCGATCATGAACAGCGCACCGTGGGCGAAGTTGACCACGCCAAGGGTGCCGAAAATCAGTGTCAGACCTAGGGCAATCAGCGCGTAAGCCGAGCCTTTGTCCAGTCCGTTCAGAATTTGAAGTAATATCTGGTCCATCGTCCCCGCCCGATGTTGATTTATGGTCCGGCCGCATGGATAACACGCGGCCGGATATTTTTTAACCGTCTAGATGCGATTAAGCGCCTGGGTTACATTCGCCCAGTTCGCCACCGGCAAACATCTCGTGATCAGGCGCATACTCGACCTGAGCCCGTGGTGTCACCTGCACAACTTCCAGAAGGTCAAACTCGTTATCAGGGTTTTCTTTACCCTTCACAACAAGCACGTCCTTGAAGCACTGGTGATCTGCGGCACGGTAATGCGTTGGACCATTGCCCAGACCGTCAAAATCAAAGCCCTCAAGCGCTTCGGCCACACCACAGGGGTTATGGGTGCCCGCACGTTGACACGCATCGGCGTATAGCAGGGTTTGACAATAAACGGTGTGTGCCGCCTGTGAGGGCGGGAAGCCGTATTTGGTGCCGAAGGATTTAACGAAGGCTTTGGAGCCTTCATCCTGCAAGGACCAGTGCCAGTTGGTAGAGCCAAGAATGCCTTTAACGTTCTCACCAGCGCCTTTGGCCATCAGGCGAGAGTAAAGTGGCACAACAATTTCGAAGTTTTTGCCGTTCACTTCTTTGGCACGCAGACCGAACTGCACAGCAGCTGTCAGCGAGTTGACCATGTTACCGCCGTAGTGGTTCAGAATCAGAATATCGGCGCCGGAGTTCAGAACCGGTGCGACGTAAGACGAGAAGTCGGTGGTCGCCAGCGGTGTGAGCACTGTGTTCACAGTTTCCCAGCCAACATTTTCGGTTGCCGCCTTGATTGAAGCCTCCTGGGTCCAGCCCCATGTATAGTCGGCTGTCAGGTGATAGGCCTTGCGGTCATCGCCGTAGAGCTCTTTCAGCACGGGTGCAAGTGCAGCAGCAGACATATAGGCGTTAAAGAAGTGACGGAAACCGTTGGCTTTTTTGTCTTTACCCGTGGTGTCGTTAGAGTGGGTCAGACCCGCCATAAAGATCACGCCAGCTTCTTGGCACAGACCTTGAACAGCAATCGCAACGCCCGAGGACGAGCCACCTGTGATCATCACAGCGCCGTCTTTTTCGATCATCGATTGGGCCGATGCGCGGGCTGCGTCCGATTTGGTTTGTGTATCGCCAGTGACGAATTCAACCTTGTTGCCAAGGATACCGGTGCCGTCCAGAGATTTAGAGCTAAACGTGCTCATCATGCCGCCATCGCCGCCACCGTTCAGGTGCTCGACTGCCAGCTGGTAGGCGCGCAGCTCGTCTGCGCCCTCGTCAGCGTAGGGGCCGGATTGCGGCACGTTAAAGCCAAGGGTGACAACGCCGTTTGAGGGCGCGTTGGTATAGCCGCCGTGGCTGCCAGCCCAGACGTTGCCGGTGAACAGGGTTGGCATCGCCAGACCTGCACCTGCCGCTGCACCTGATTTGAGCAGGCCGCGACGTGTGAGTTTAGAGTTGGACATGTAGTTCCTCCCGTTTCGGGGTTTGCCCCCCGCGTTATTGACTGCACCTCCTCGCACAGCCATGACCTTTTACAAGGATGCTGTATCATCGGCGATGATCCGTTAAATAAGCAACAACTGCCTTGAATGAATGGATAATATTGTAAATAATTACACAAATAAGATATGTAGTTTGTAAATAAATTTTCACCTGCCTGGGTGAACCCCTTGAGAAAACGAGGAAATACCGATGCCACGCCTAGCCCTGACAGGAAGCCGGATTCGCGCAAAACGGCTGGAAAGCGGTTTGAAACAGGTGGAATTGGCGCAATCCGTGGGCATTTCGCCCGCCTACCTAAACCTGATCGAGCATAACCGGCGCAGAATCGGCGGCAAACTGCTGCTGGATCTGGCGCATGAATTGCAGGTCGATGCGGTGGTGCTATCGGAAGGGGCCGAGGCCGCGCTGGTTGCAAGTCTGGCGGACGCGGCCCTTCAGGAAGGCGCTGGTGAAGTGGCACGGCTGGACGAGTTTGCCGGACGGTTTCCGGGGTGGGCCAATGTGCTTGCGGCACAACACGACCGGATTGCGCGACTGGAACATACTGTGGCCACGCTGGCCGACCGCCTCACACATGATCCCTATTTGTCGACCTCATTGCACGAGGTGTTGTCAACTGCGGCGTCGATCCGGTCTACCGCATCCATCCTGGCGGGCGGGGATGCGATTGAACCCGAGTGGCAAATGCGGTTCCAGCGCAATTTGCTGGAAGATGCCAAAC
>JAFLKA010000534.1 GCA_022712735.1 Marinosulfonomonas sp.
GGTGGTCGCGGGCTGTTCGCACGCAGGGATTTGCAACATTTGCGAGCATGCCAAAGAGGTGACAGGCCAGCCGTTATATGCGGTGATTGGTGGCTTTCATTTACTGGCCGAAGACAATCCGCCGATTGACGAAACCATCGCCTATTTCAAGGCTGAGGCGCCCGAGGCTCTGCTGCCGATGCACTGTGTTGATTTCCCCGCGCTTGTGGCGTTTCACAAAGCATTTGGGTCAAAGAAATACGCGGCGGGTGATGTGATTGCGCTATAACTTACGATGTTGGTAACGCGGCAGTATACCCTTCAAACGTCACGTTATCCGCCACGTTTCGGGCCTCGACCTCGGCCTCGGCACTGCGGATGGTCCAGCAGATAACGTTTGCGCCTTTGTTGCGTAATTCGGCAATGCGGGGGTTATCCAGATCGTCATAGCGGTGACTGATAAAACTGGCGCGGGCGCGGTCATAATCGGGGATGGTGCGCAGGTGGGTGCGGGTTTTCTGGTTCAACAGTTGCCAATGCTCGGCTGGAAAATGGCAGGTGACAATGCCGCGTGGTGTGGTCGGGGCAAGTTTAGATAAGGCAATGATGGAATGGGGATTAAAGCTCATCACGGCCGCAGGGCCATCGTAGTCCTTCAGGGCATCGGCAACAGATTGTTCCAGCGGGCCGATGTCTGGCCCCATCGCGCCATCCTGATCTTTGATTTCGATCAGCACAGGGGTGCGGCCATCAATCAGGGCCAGGATTTCAGGCAGGGTCGGGATGGTTTCATCACAGCCAATCAGGCGGGTTTTGGTTAGATCGCTGCGGTGTTGCATGCGGATCGGGCCGGGATTACCGGTTAGGCGGGTCATGTCGTAGTCGTGGAACACCATCGCATGGCCGTCAGCGGACAGCTGCACATCCAGCTCGATTCCATAGCCGGCATCAATCGCGGCACCAAAGGCCGCGCGGGTATTTTCAAGGATACCCAACCGCGCATCGTGATAGCCACGGTGCGCGATCGGCAAGCTTAGAAAGCCATCGGGAAGCGGTATCATTTGATCTGGAAAATGCCTTCGATTTCAACGGCGACACCCAATGGCAGGGCGGCAGCACTCACGGCGGCGCGGGCATGACGGCCTGCATCGCCAAACAGTTCGACCAGAAAATCCGAGGCCCCGTTGATGACTTTGGGCTGGTCAGTGAAATCTGGGGTAGAGTTAACAAAACCACCCAGTTTGACCACACGAACCAGACGCGAAAGATCGCCACCACAGGCCGCTTTTAGTTGGGCAACAAGGCCAAGAGCGCAGGTTTTTGCAGCAACCGCACCAGCGGCGACATCCATGTTTTCACCCAGCCTGCCAGTGATCAACCCATCGGGGCCGTTCGAGATTTGGCCAGACACAAACACCAGATCGCCGGAAATGACGTAAGGCACATAATTGGCGGCGGGGGCGGGGGCATCGGGCAGAGTGACGCCGAGCTCAGTTAGGCGGGCCTCATAGGAATTGCTCATCTGATTGTCTCCGTTGGTTGCGTGTTTCGTCGGACGCTAACCGCGATTGGCGCATAGGAAAACCACCAAATTCAGTTTTCCCGAAATGCCCTGGCGAAATAATCGGCCAGCGGTTTGACCAGATAGGCCAGCGGCGTGCGGTCATTGGTGCGGATAAACGCTTGCACCGGCATGCCGGGGATCAGGGTCGCATCCGGCGGTAGTTTATCAATTTCACCGTCAAGCAGGGCAATTTCCGAGCGGTAAAAGCTGGCTTGGGTCCGCTCGTCGGTAAAGGCATCAGCAGAAATTTTCATCACCCGCCCCTTCAATTCTGGGGTGGTGCGCGAATCAAATGTCGAGAACCGCAAGGTGACCTCTTGACCAATGAAAACCTGGTCGATGTTGGTTGGCTGAACCTTGGCCGCGATCACCAGTGGTCGATCCTGTGGCACCAGATACAGCACCGGATCGGCGGGTCTGATCACCGAGCGGGGCGCGAAAAACTGCATTCCGTAGACAATGCCGGACAGGGGCGCACGAATGTCGAGGCGTGCCAATCTATCGGTTAGGGCGCGGCGTTGTTCCTGTAGCTCCAGTTCACGAAATTGCAGATCGCGCAGGCGGGTGATCGCCTCTTCGCGCCGCTTGGTTCCGAATTTCAGCACCTCGATTTCGATCTCGGTGATCTTGCCCTCGGCCTGTGCTTTGTTTGCGGCAAGTTCGCCCATTGATCCGCGCAGCCGTGCCTCCTCGCGCTGCAAACTAAGGACGCGCGACACCTGTGCCAGACCACGATCCAGCAAAGTTTGCTGATTGGCCAGTTCTTGCGTGATCAGGTCCAGTTGTAAATCCAGTGCGGTTTGCTGAGCGGTGATACCGGTAATCTGATCGGCAATCTGGCCGCGGCGTTTTTGCATTTGCAACACTTCCTGCTCCAGCGATTCCAGTCGTGCCCTGAACAGGCGTTGCTGGCCTTGCATCAGGTTAGTGGCGGTTGGGGAATTGGCAGTGGCGGCAATAAGATCGGTGTCAAAACTGATATCATCGGCCCCGTCACGCTCGGCTTCTAACCGGCCACGTCGCGCCATCATTTCAAATAACTGTCCCTCAACCACCCCCAGTTCCGAGCCAAGGGTGGTGGCATCAAGGCGCAGTAATATATCGCCCGCATTGACTAGATCGCCTTCTTGCACACGGATTTCCGAAATCACGCCCCCGTCGGGGTGCTGCACAACTTGGCGGTTCTGGTCGACCTCGA
>JAFLKA010000264.1 GCA_022712735.1 Marinosulfonomonas sp.
TGGGTTTCAGCCAAAGTGCGCGGCGCGATTATCTAAGCCTCTAGGTGAACAAGGTCTGGATTTCCCTGACTAGTTTGCGCAGCATTGCGTGTTTAAAACCGGTATAGTCGATGGCTTTTTCAACAAAAGCGCCCCGCCCGCCTATAACAAAATCAGTGTAGTACCGGACCAGATCATCGGTTTTGTTGGTCACCGCGAGACCGTTAATGGTTATGCCGATTGCGGCAGCCGCGTCGCTGTCAATTTTGGGGGAATGATTGACATTGTTTGTCCCGTCGCCAGCAACGTCAATAATTTTTCGCGGGCTTTCAAACGGGGTAGAAACGATCATGCCTTTCGCGAAATCAATCATCCCGCCAATATCTGTTGCGCCACCAATATAGCGACGCGGCATTTCGTTGATTTGGCCAGCCAGACCGGAAAGGTCATCGCGGCTGGAAACATATGTCCAGTCAATTTTGATGTCCTGTTCCTGAAACCCCGACCATTGCAGAACGCTGATGGCGATGGCCCCGTGTGTACCGGACCCGATTGCGACAGCAACTTCGGATGTGTCCAGTGCATTTGCAACGCCGTGGCGCATCAGGTCGTATTCGTGCTCGGTAACGCTGGCAGATACATCCAGTGCGATCACCAGCGCCAGATCAATTTCGCCGCGTGATTGCCATGCAGTTAGATGTTGCTGTGATTTCTCCACATTTCCCTCCTTGAATTTATCTTACGCTGTGTTGTGGATTTCAATCAAGCAGGCACAATAAAACAAACAACCGCACCAAATCTGGGGGCACATTGGACGAGAGTAAGCCCGCTAAAATAAGTAACCGGTGCGGTACTAAAGCGGGACAGGCCCACCTACAAGTGGCGGAGTGCCTGATCCCGGTCCTGGCATGAAAATCCATCCCAGTGTTGATAGCGGCGTTCAAGCAGGGTCATCCGGTTTTGGTGGCGGGTCACTCACATGCCAATGCACAACCAATCCGGTCAAGGTAGAAGGTTGCCGCGCAAACGGCCCATAACCATGTGTGCGGGGGCACCAAATGCTGGAAACCGGCTGGCGCGATTTTTTCGCAAGTGGCTGTGGTCGACAGGGGGGCTGTGACGGTTACTGAAAACGTGGACAAGCTGGAAATTGTAGACACCGATGCGGCCATTCAGCGACATGCCTGCAAGGATTGCAGTGTGCATATGTATGGCCGGATTGAAAACTGTCTGACGTCAGACAGAGTGTCCTCCTGCATCAATTGAATCAGAAGTTAGATCATTGAGGAACCCGAAAATTAACAGGTCCTGACCCTAGGACTGAACACCTAGTATAGATCTGACCGGAATTTCCTGTTTTGCCAAAATACTTTTGCCAGAGCTTTCAACCGCTCAGTACCTTCTTGGCCGGCGAAGGATTTTCCATAGGTAGTCGCAAGTTGATTTAGTGCGGCTTTGCTGCCTGGTCCGAATGCACCGTCTGCGGTTATCGATCCACCCAATTCGTTGATCAATAACTGAGTACCGGCGTCAATTTCGCGGCGCGACATATTCACAAGCAGTGATCTAGCCTCTGAGGATGCATCTTCGTTGTGCAAAGTCGCGGCCTTTGCAGCGCGGATGGCGGCTTGTCCGAGACCAAACCCAGAAGGTTTTTTGTTAAAGATGATCCAGGCCGCGTTTGAGCCCCCCCACGGGTCGCCGCGTTCAAGACTCAGATCGTACCATCTGATCGCCTCGCCATAATTGATCCCGCCGGCCACTTGCCCGTTCGTATACATCCGCCCGATACTTGAAGGTGCCCTCGGGTGCCCCCCGTCCGACGCTTTTACGAACCAATCAAACGCGGCCTGTGGGTCTTTTGCTAATCCGCCAATTCCATTCAGAACCACAAATCCCATGTTTTGGTAGCCGTAAATATCCTCACGAGCCGCCGATTCACCCAAGTAACGCAGGCCGCGTTCCGGGTTAAAATGATCCGTACCTTCTTCTAGGAAATAAATGCCCAGAGTGTTCATCGAAAACGTGTGGCCCAGTTCAAGGGATCGGGTTAAAAGCTCAAAACCCTGATTGCGAATGATCGGATCTTGCGAATTTAACAACAGTTGCCGACCTAGGGAATGAAAAGCGTAAGGATCGCCTTTTCCGACACCCGCGGCAAAATAGGACAATGCGCTGTCGGGGGCCATTTCCGTAAGTGCGCCGCCGGTTTCCTGAAGTTTGGCAATTTCTATTGTGCCTAGGGCATTCCAGGCTCGGGTATGCCCAAGATCCCGCGCACGCAGGTATTCTTTCTGGGCATTATCAATCTGGCGCAAAGCAACGTAGACACGGCCAAGCTGATAGTGAAAACGCCCGATATCTGGCGAATTTTCGACAGCGGCCAAACAAGCTTTAAGTGCCGGTTTGGTTTCAATTTCATTTGGATGACGGGCAACGCCTACACCTTCGGGATCGAGATAGTCGCCAGCGTGAAAATCACATGGATCAATCTTGATGTCCAAGGACACGACGCTTGATGTTCCGTCAATATCTACTACCAGCTGGTCAGAAAGTGTTTGAGTTTCCAACTTGTTGGCAGCCTGCTGTGGAAGTCGGCTGTGGTAGGTAATCTGATTAACTAGGCTGGCACCCTGAGTGATCAAAGTCAGGCCCCGCGATGTTCCGTTTGATGCCAGTTCTAAACGACCCAGGCTTGGCGCTTCCTTGATCTTGAATTGCGCTTCTGGGCCCAATGAAAGAGATTGCGTCAATGCACGACCAAGCTCGACATTTGGACCTAGCGAGATACTGATTGTAACCGCAGGGGGTATCAATGCACCTACAGTAGAAACAGCTGGGCTTGTTGAGTCTTGAGATGCGACAAGTGTGTTGTTCTGGCTACGGTCTGACAGGTACACTTTTTCCACCAAGGACGAGCTTTCCCAAGGGATTTGAAGGCCATCAGTGTTGTGGTAGACGAGTCGGCGGACTTCTTTCATCACCTCGTCGATGGGGATATTTGCGTTCCTTGAAGCCACGTCTATCAGCGCTTCAGTGAAAGGACTGTTGTCACCTTCACCGTCGAAAGCGACGGCACCGGGTGCTGTGGAAAAGACTAAAAGTGAATTAATCGGTGTGTTCTGAGGTGAAAACCCTGACCGCGTCTCGCGTGGCAGATCAGAAAGGCCCGTTACCGCCTTTTTCCCCGCGAACGGATTGTCCCGGCAACTGTCCAAAATGGCGACAAGAGATCTTGTTCTTGCGCCAACAATCGAAATCAAGCTTGTAAGTGACACGGCTTCAAACGGTACGTCATAGACAGAACCCAGTTTTGCATCGGTCGGAATCAGATAGTTTGTTTGCCCAATCTGAATTCCATGCCCGGCATAATAAAATACGACCTCGGAACCAGCCGATACATCAAACAACATCTGGCGTAGCAACGTTTCAAATCCACGTTTATCCAGATCATTATATTCTAGAACCGTATACCTGCTATTTCGCAGGTATTGTGCAACTATCCTGGCGTCCGCTCCGGCATTTTTCAGGCCCGGTACGTGGTCGTATTTTGAATTACCAATGACAACGGCATATTTTTGCGACGCAGGTATGGACAAATCAATGGTGATATTCGGGGCGCCAGCGATGTTTGACTGGCGGGCAATTGTCCTCATTTCGATTGAACTTTGCGCAAAAGCAGGTTGAACCAAAACTGCCAGAACGATCGGCAAGGCTACTGCACCAGCTTTCAGACCCGTTGCCGGAACTTTGGTTGGTAGGCATCGTCTAAAGACCCTTGAAAGCAGCTTCACAGAACAACCCTTTCTCTATATCTATCCCCAGCTACCACCGCCACCGCCACCGTCACCACCGTCACCACCGTCACCACCAGGTGGCGTATACACGGGTGGCGTATACACCTTTTTGGGCGTTGCCGGCACCGCCGGTGCAACCTGGCGTACTGCCGGTGCAGCGTCTTCTTCGGCTGGCGCCAATACGGCACAACCTGCAAGGGCAAAGGCCGAGCTAAGGCAAGCAATCTTTCCAATATAAACATTTACCAACTTGAGTTTCATAAAAATATTGCTCCTCTATTGATTCGTCCGTCATTCCAATGCAGACCAGTGTAGTCGTTCGAGCCGACTCAAATCAACTAAAACTGCAATTTCCGTTCTTGGACAAGCTTGGGTTTGGACATCATTTTAGCGTGTACGGGCCTTGTGCGCCGCTGGAATCTGCCCCCCCGAACACCCTTTAAAAACTATTTCAATCTAATCTGTGCCAAATACTCTGACGACGGACAGGCCCAGCGTACGTCGTTGCCCCATATGTGTCGTCGGACACAAGACACCCCAATCATTAATAAACAAACAGCATCGTGGTTAGACATTAGGAACCAATTGTCAGAAGGCTTTGATCTCTTTGTTAATTAAAAACGAAAAGCTTCAGGTCTTACGCAAACAGAGCTGGCCAACAAGCTTCGCGAACACCAATCATTAGTAGCTAGGCTGGAAAGTGGGCAACGATGCGTTGATGTTGCTAAATCTGCCCTTAAAATCAAATCAGCCCATGACAATAAAATGAAATCATGACTATCTGAATCTTGGATGGAAAATTCACTGTAAGATATACTTATGAGCGATGCCGCGCAAATCCTAAATTCCGAATTTGAAGAATTTGCTTATTTCAATTCGGATGAGATCAAAACCTTGCGCAATCAAGTCTTTGAGAAAGAAGTGCGTGGAAAAATAGTTCCATTTGTTAAATGCTTGGTGCGCGAAAAAGATATTCAGTTAAAGCCGGAAGAAGCCGTATGGCAATTATGGCTTGCGCGGTTGTTTGGGGCAATATGGCTATCCGGCCAAGCGCATCGCGGTTGAATATCCAATTACCTTTGGCCGGGACAGCTCCAAGCGGGCCGACATTGTTATCTTTGATCCCGACCGTCCAACCGTTCCATACATCATTATTGAGGTGAAAAAGGGCAAGCTACGCGATGGTAAGGAGCAATTGCGTTCCTATTGCCACGCGACAGGGGCACCACTAGCCCTGTGGAGTAATGGAGTTCTGGCCGAAGTGTGGCACCGCAAAAACCCAAACTACTTCGTGCCAATCCATCACCTGCCGATAGCCAGCCAAACTATTGAAGATATCGTCAATGAGCCGTGGACAATTGATACGCTCATCGAAAAAGAAAAAGCGCGCGAACGTGAGGGCGCGAAAGCCCGGTCGCTGCGCGACTTGATCGTTGATCTTGAAAACGAAGTGCTGGCTAATGCTGGCGTTGATGTATTTGAAGAAGTGTTCAAGCTGGTTTTCACGAAGCTATACGATGAAATGGCTTGCCATCGCGGCACCTATGCACATTTGAGGTTCCGCAACAGCAATACAGCGGCGCAGCTTAAAGAAGCCATTCAATCCTTGTTCGATGATGCCAAAGAAAAATGGCCCGGTGTTTTCCTTGAGGACGAACGCATTCAATTGTCGGCGGACCATTTACAGGTCTGTGTGGGTTCGCTGGAAGAATGGAAGCTGTTCAATTCCAATCTTGACGTTGTGGACGACGCTTTCGAATATCTCGTGTCGAAATCTGCTAAAGGCGAAAAAGGGCAGTATTTCACCCCGCGCTGGGTAATCGACATGTGCGTAAAAATGCTCAATCCGCAAGAACAGGAAACGGTGATTGATACTGCCTGTGGGTCTGCCGGGTTTGCCGTTCATGCTATGCTCCATGTCTGGCGGCAAATCATCAATGATATGGGCTTGCCTGACTCCCACCTATTCACCATGGATGAAAAACCAGCGCGCTGTGAGGACTATGTAAAAAGCAAAGTCTTTGCCATCGACTTTGACGAAAAAAGCGTGCGGGTTTCGCGCTGCCTTAATCTGATTGCCGGAGATGGCGAAACCAATGTCCTACACCTCAATACGCTTGACTGGACCAAGTGGGATGAAACAGTGAAGCAAGATGAATGGAGCGATACATACGGGCAAGGTTGGTCGCGCTTACGCAAGCTTCGCGCCAGTAAAAAGCAAGCTGACTACCGGCAGTTTAGCTTTGATGTACTTATGGCAAACCCGCCCTTTGCAGGGGATATTAAACAAACTGACATGCTCGCATCTTATGAAATGGGTCATAAGCTAAACGGAAAAATGGAAAAGGCCGTTGGCCGCGATCTATTATTTATCGAGCGCAATCTTGATTTCCTCAAACCCGGTGGGCGCATGGCGATTGTCTTGCCACAGGGGCGTTTTAACAATTCGTCTGACAAACGGGTGCGTGAATTCATTAAGGAGCGCTGCCGCATTCTGGCCGTGGTTGGTCCGACCAAGGGCGGCGCGGTCCATCTCTCAAACGCGCACGGTCGGCTTGTCGTCACAGAGGGCATTGAAACAGGCTTGTCGCTAATATCTGGCTTGATTGGTGGCCCTATCTCGGTTTGGGCTGCGCTCAGTGCAAGCGGTGTTGCGGCGCTGCGCTTACCAGATTGCGCGGGTAAGCTTTTGATCGCCTCTGATGGTGATAAAATAGGCCGTGACGCTGCCGAATCTCTGGCCACCCGCGCTTATGGGGTGGGCTGGACGGTTTCCATTTTGGATGCCCCAGATGGCCGTGATTGGAATGACGTTCTGATGACGGAGGCAGTCGCGCAATGACACAACATCAAAACGAACGCGCCTTTGTTATGGATTGGCCCGAACCTGACCCACGTTTTTTACGCAGCGAGTGTATGCCCGCGCCAGAAATTGCATCCGCAACGATCTTTGGAAAAAAGTGGGCGAATTGGATTAGCACCGCCGCCGAAGCCAAATCGGCACCAGCAGATTATGCCATAGCTGCGCTGCTTACCGTGGCAGGGGCGCTTATCGGTAATACGCGATGGGTGTCCCCATGGGCTGGCTGGTCTGAGCCACCGATCATCTGGATGATGGCCATCGGCCTGCCATCTAGCGGCAAATCGCCTGCTTTGGATGCGGTTATCTCACCACTGAAAGCCCTTGAGACTGCACTACGTAAAGTAACGGAGGGTGAACGGGCCGAATGGCATGAACATTCCGAAGTCGCTAAACTGGTGGAAAGCACATGGAAAGAGGCGGCCAAGGCAGCCTTAAAGGAAGGGGATACACCACCCAAGCGGCCAGATACCGCAAACACAGGCACCGAACCCTTTGCGCCGCGCCTGTGCATCGCTGATGGCACGATTGAACGCCTTGCCGTGGGGCTCGAAAAGTAAGCGCGTGGCACGTTGGTTGCGCGTGATGAACTCTCAGGCTGGCTTCACGGCATGACACGTTACGCAGGCGGTGGATCTGATCGTCCATTTTGGATCGAAGCATATGGCGGTCGTAGATACACGGTTGAACGCATGGGCCGTGATCCTGTCAATATTGACCGCCTGTCCATTGGCGTGGTTGGCGGCATTCAACCGGACAAGCTGAAATCACTTTTGATGAAGACCGATGATGATGGCTTACTGGCACGATTCACACCGGTTTGGCCCGAACCCGTTCCCGTTAAGAGGCCGCAATCTGCCCCTGATGACGCATTCATACGTAACGCGCTCGACCGGCTTTGATCGCTACGTATGGTAACGGACGAACACGACGTAACCCGCCCGTGGCACATACCGTTTACGGAACAAGCCCGCGACCGCCTCGATACGTTACGTATACATCTACGTAGCATAGAGACTGAGGCCGATGGGCTTATATTATCTTACATAGGAAAACTGTCAGGCCTAACCATTCGCCTTGCCCTGGTAATAGCCTATCTGGATTGGGCAGTTGATGGCGGAGATGAGCCGCTTGAAATTACGGAAGGTATTTTTGATCGTGCGGCCCTGTTTGTGACGGACTACGCCCTGCCCATGGCGCGGCTATCTTATGGTAGTGTGTCCCTCACAAAACCCGAACGCGCGGCACATCGTTTAGTGGCATTAATCAAGGCAAAGGCATGGACGCAATTTAGTTCCCGCGAAGTATTACGTCTGGAATGATCAGGTCTATCGCGCGCAACGGAGGTGAATGCGGCGATCATAATTTTATTAGAGTCAAGCATTATCATGGAGTTGGATGGTAAAATTAATCCAAAAGGAGGTCACCCAAAACGGATATTTTTGGTTAACCCTGCAATTTGCGAAGCAATCTAATACCCCACCGACAAAACCGACAAAACGGACAGATCCACAAAATTTGCGAATTCTGTCAGTAAAGTCGGTTTTGTCAGGGGCGTTATGATCGAGAAGGAGACATTCGCTGCAATTTGAGCTAAGGTCAGCTATGCGCAGATAGTGTACTTTGCAAAGTTACGTGGACGGTCCAGAGCCGACTTTCGGCACCAAGTTCAGTACCGCGATGCAGCAATTCAAAACAGGCATGATCTATCTCAGTACATCGAACAACTCATTACCTAACCAACAATTAACTTGGCATTCCCTAAAACGGTTTCTCGACACTTAACAGCATGCGTACCAAATCGTGTTGAGTTCGAGCCGATGTTTTATCGAATGTGCGCTGAAGGTGGGTGCGGATCGTGTTGATCGAAATCCCCAGCTTTTCACTTACTTGTAAGAGATTTGACCCCAGACATAATTCGCGACACAATCTTAGTTGGGTTTCACTAAGTCCGTAAAGAACTGTAGCGTTCTCTAGGCGCGCATTTTGCGAGCGGTCTTGTCGGGCCATTCTCTGGAATGTTCTGCCATGAAGTCAGTTATAGCTTCCCCCAGAGGCGCAGAGAGTGGCTGTGGGGGAGCTTGCTGTGCTTTGGATGGCTGGCCAAAGGAATAGTGGTCAAACCTTTCAGCGGCTCTTATGGCGGCATTGAGCTGATCTCTTCTGGCCTTTCTAATTTCTTTACGTAGGCCAATTTCGTTCTCATCCCATTGAGCGTCTGACAGGCCAGATGAAGAACAGAAGGCAGGGATCATTCCATCTATAATTTGGTCAGAAAAGTCGTTGCACTCGCTTGCAGCGTCTTCATGAAACTCAAGTTCTTGTTTCATTGCGTCCAAAGATTGATCAGAAATCCCAGTATTGTTGAGTAGTTCAACATATCGCTTGAGTTTGCGCTGGAAGTAACTGCGCACCATTTCGCGAATTTCATCTTGCCTGAGTCGTGCCAAAGCGCTGTTATCCCTTATCAACCGCCCGCAAGATGCAAGATATCGGGAAAGATCACCAGCCCGATCTGGACAGCGTGTGAGAAGGGAAATCCTGATTGACTGGCGCTTGTCGTCTTCGGTCCGAGGTAGAGGCCAGCGGAAATAATAGATTCCGTGACGAGAAAGGCTTAGATAAGTATACAGTTTCATGGGCGCTGTGCTTCACATTGTGTCGCACTTGATTGCTGGCCGCTTAAGTCACTGTTTTGTAAGTAAATGGCGGAGAGACAGGGATTCGAACCCTGGGAACCCGTGAAGGCTCAACGGTTTTCGAGACCGCCCCGTTCGACCACTCCGGCACCTCTCCGCGAGATGGTTACGTATGTCGAACCAAGGCCCGTATCTAGGGTGCATATGGCCCCCATGCAAGCGGGAATTTCGGCGCCTTATTTTAGCGCGTCAAACAGCTCGCCTAGATCGTCCTCGTACCGCTGCCACGCCTTCACCGACGAGCGGTAAATAGGTTGGCGCACCTGATAGACCGATAGGGTATCGACACGGCGTTTGTTCTGGTGAGAATTCAGGCAGGCGTCTTCCCATTCCAGCCCGCAAGCCGCCAACAGTTTGCGGGATTCTTCCTCGGGGTTGGCGGTCAGGGCGTCATAGTGGATTTCGTGAAAATAGCCGGGCAGGGTCTCGCGCCAGAACGCAATCATATCCTCGAACATCTTATAATAGGCGCCAAGATCACGCAGACTGTAGGCATAGCCATGCGTGCCCTCGCGGAACACGTTTTTATAGATCGACAGCAAGTTGTCGCGCGGGTCACGCCGCACTACCACGACATGGGCACGGGGCAGGGCGATTTTGACCAGCCCCATGAATGTATAGGTCTGGATTGATTTATCGGTGATCCGGTCCGCATCGGGAAAAAGGGCTCGCATGTATTCGGTATAATGCGCGCCCAGTTGTTTCAGGGCCTCATTGCCGATATTGGTGACCGCGTTAAATGCACCATCTGGCGTGCCGACCAGCCGATAGGCCTCGCGGGAAAACGCGCCGATTTCGCCCGCACCAGTGACGGTGCTGTGGCTGGCCAGAATTTGCTCCACCAATGTGGTGCCGGATCGCGGCATTCCGGTGACAAAGATTGGCGCGAAACTGTCGTCGCCGACACCGTCATAGGTGCCAAAGTCCACATTGCGAAATGCTTGTTTGATCCTTTCTATTTCAATGGCGCGGGTGTTCACATTATAGGGGTGCGCCTTGCGCATCAGCCCGTTCGCGGTATTCAGGTATGGAAAAACCTGATCGTATTTTTTGCAATCATCCATCGCTTTGGACAGGGCAAATCCAAGGTTCATCCGGTCGGCCTCGTCCAGTCCCTTGTCCGCATAGCTTTGTTTCATCTGTGCAATCAAAGGATCATCGGCATTAAATTTATGCGAGGCGCTGAAGGTGCGGTAGGTTTCGCCGTTGCTTGGCTCCAGTTCAATCGCCTTGCGGAAATCCGCGTCAGCCGCCGCAAATTTGCCTTGGGTTTGCAGTAGTGCCGCCCGACGGGAATAGGCAAAGGCGTAATCGGGGTTTACCTTTATGGCTTTGGCGAAGTTTTTCATCGCGTCATCGTTCTGGCGCAATACCCCTTGGGCCCGTGCCATCATCGCGTAAACCTGTGCCGATTCATCCCCCAGCCGGATTGCCGCCTGAAAGGCCTCAATCGCATCCCCGTCCTGCTCGGCCTTGGCCAATAGCGTGCCGAGGGTAAAACGGGCTTCGGCCAGTTTTGGTGCCCGCTTGCAGGCATTGCGGGCCAGCTTTATCGCCTCGTCGTCCTGATCCATTCGCGCCAGTGCGCGGGCCAGATTTGACATGGCGACCGCCAGCTTCGGGTCGGCATTCAGTGCACGGCGTAATTCTTCGGCGGCATCAACCGGCCGACCACTATCCAGCAACAACCGCCCCAGATCATTGCGAATAACAGCGGCGTTCGGGGCCAGTGTTGTGGCAAGGCGATAACTGGTCAGGGCGGCGTCGG
>JAFLKA010000269.1 GCA_022712735.1 Marinosulfonomonas sp.
TTATCCAGACAAGTCTTGCCAAGCTGCGACGGACATTGCGCTAACTCAGCTTGCTGACGTTAAAAACAAGATCAGGCAGCTCAAAGCGCTTGAAGGAGAACTTCAACGGATTTCCAAAAGTTGCAGCGGTGATGGTGTCACCGAAGATTGCCACATCTTGGCATCGCTGGCTGATCACAAGCATTGTAGCACCGATCATTAAACCTGCCAAAATATACACCCACTTGCCTTACTGTATCGACCATTTTGCTGACAATCCTGCAAATTCAGGACATCACCTCGCCCCAGTCAGCTTCAAGAGTTGTGCGCATATTTGTAAATCCAGATTTGCCCAGTCGGTTAACCAATTCCGTCTCGAGATCGAGCAAGCTCGCGCGCGCATCAAGCGCCAACTGCATGCCCTTTTCTGTCATAACAATACGCTTTTGATTGCGGCGGTTGGTATCCTTTTCCAAGGTCAGATATCCAAGCTTTTGAAGCTCGCTGGTGGTTCGATAAATCGCCTGCCGACTGACACCCATCTGCTGCGCAACGCTGCTTGCTTTCGTTATCCCGCAATCCAAATTTGCCAATAAATTCAAGTGCGGTTCGCTCAAACCTGAATACCCTTTGGCAGCCATAAGGCGCAGAATGCTTTGGTTAATCCACTTGGTCGCATTGAGCATTAGCAGGCTCAGCGGGACAGGCGGTTGCAATCTACTTGTAAACTTAGTTGACAAGTTTTCATCCCCTTTTACTTGTAAACCTAGTTTACGATGAAGGATGAGCAGTGAAAACCCTCAAAACCATACTGCGGATCAATGCCGCAAGCTGTCTGCTTTTTGGTTCACTTTTTACCTTGGTGCCGGATACTGTTGGGCAATTTTTGGGAACCGTTCCAACAAAGATCGTCTTCGTATTGGGCATCGGGTTAATTTTGAACGGCCTCCATTTATTGGGCGCAGCCGCCCGAAAAAACCTGCACCATCTAGAAGTCATCTGGTTTTCTCTCGGGGATTTTATTTGGTGGCTTACCTCGTTGTTTCTGATCGCCGCAGGCCAGTGGGTCACCACACCTTCCGGTATCATTCTCGGCTTCATGGTCGGGGTTTTCGTCGCCGGACTTGGGGTCGCACAACTTTGGATGCTCGGCTTGAAAAGTCACCGCACAACCAGCGCAAATCATTTTGCAGCAATTATAAATTCATGGCGAGCGATACCAACTTGGGTCAAGATTTGGCTATTCTTCCTTAATGCCGTTTTCATTTATGCGATCGCTTTGTGGCCTGATCGGATTTCCACGGTGACGCTTGTTGCGTATGTTGCAACCGCCCCGTTGTTGATGGCGCAGATGGCCTATGACGGCGGCCTGAGACGCATTCTCGGACTGGCGCATTTGGTCCCTTGGGTGCCGCTTCTTTTATGGCTGTTCGTTGAGGGAAATGCGCAAATTTATACATGGGTTCTGGGCGGGGTGCTTGCCGTCTGTCTGTCTCTGGATGTGCTTGACGTGGTGAAATTTTGGCGCGGCGAGAGAAGTATCATTGGCAGTCAGCGCTCGCCGCGGGACCGCGAATAGAGCTTGGTTGCAAGCAGCGCAAATCCCCTCTTGTCGCAAGATCAAAGTATGGTGGAGCGGCCATTGTAAAAAATGCTGCAAGGTCATTCGCCCCAACCTTCGCCGTCGATTGTCGCATACATGTCGTTAGGTGACATTGGCAGGTAGGAGCTGGCGTCAGACACACTCGGCAGTCGTTGGTAGGCATGGCAACACGGAATTCTGTTGCCTTTGAGCGTTGTGAAGTATTGAATGTAAAGTCTGCCATGTATTGCCTGAAGGTTGATTCAACGGTGAGCTTAAGGCGTATGGAGCGTGGATACTGAAATGCTAACTATTCTTCTTGCTGAATGAAATCACTATCAAAAATCCTCATTTCTGTGCTCCTTATTTCAGCGGCTTCGGCCAGTTCGTACTTCTTTCTGGTGCGGTATTTTTCTCAACAAGAAGCCTTACAAACGGAAAAGACAGCCGCATTTTTTGCCCGTACTATCGATGATGCTCTACGGCGGCTGGAACACCTGCCGTTTGTAATCTCACAAAATTCAGCTGTTGCCGATGCTCTGATGGATAATAATGGAGAAGAGCTTAATTCAGTGTTCAAAAGCTTTGCTGATCGCGCCAATGCCGACCATATTTTCTTAATGGACCTGAATGGCAAAACAGTAGCGGCATCAAATTATGAAAGCCCAAACAGTTTTGTAGGGAACCATTACACATTCCGCCCCTATTTCAGGGATGCGATTATTGGTGAAACTGGTCAGTTTTATGCCATTGGCGCAACAACAGGCGAGCCGGGGTATTTTGTGTCGGCTCCTGTATATGACAGTTTTGGAAATATCTTTGGCGTAATAGTAGTGAAAACGGGCTTTCAGTCGCTCAATCATGCCTGGCAAGAATCCGGTGTACAAATACTGGTCAGTAATACCGATTCCGTTGTCGTGCTTGCCTCGGAACCGAGCAACCGGTTTCAAACCTTACGCCCGCTAACAACCCATACACGGCTAAATCTGGAAAATGCACAGCAATTCGGAAATCAGCAACTGAGGCCGCTTGACTGGCTGGTTGACAGCAATGGGCAAGTCAAGCTGGACGGGAATGAATATTTGCTGGCGCAGGTGCAAATCGAACGCGAAGACTGGACCTTGCATCTGCTGACCAGCCTGTCCGGCATTCACCAGCGGGCCGCTTTGGTCATTGCCGGGGTTTTGGCGTTACTGTTTGGCGTTATCGTCGCGATCACCGGGTTTCGCTCGGTTCGTCTAAAACAGGCGCTTGGAAAATCCAATGCAGACCGGGTGCGTTTGACACAGGAAATCGAGGTGCGCAGGGTGGCAGAATCTGACCTGAAAGATGCCAAAGACGAGTTGGACCGCACCAGCAGGCTGGCGGCCCTTGGCCAGCTATCGGCGTCTATCACCCATGAATTGGGGCAACCCATTTCCGCGATGCGCAACTATTTGACGGCCGAAGAGATCACCGCAGAGGCAATGCCCAACAGCCTGAACCCGGTGCTGTCGCGGTTGGTAGACAGGATGCAGAATATAAACAACCAGCTCCGGGTTTTTGCATCGCCCGGCATTGGCGAAACCAGCATTTTTGATTTGCGCCGTGCAAGTGATGCATCGGTTGAACTGGTCGCACACGAGGTCTCCGCTGCGGATATTACATTAACCAAACAATACGCCGAAAGCCCGATTAATGTGGCGGGAAACCAACAGCAGATCGAACAGGTTCTGGTCAATTTGATGCGAAATGCGGTGGATGCGGTTACAGGGCAAGACCTGCGAGAGATCACAGTTCGTCTTGGTATTGATCGCAACAGGGCCTTCGTGCGGGTCATTGACAGCGGTCCCGGCCTTAAAGGGCGCACGATTGTTGACTTGCAAGAACCATTTATGACGACAAAACCTTCGGGCCAAGGCATGGGGCTGGGGTTGGCTATATCAGCGCAGATTGCCAAAAATATGAAAGGTCATATAGCGGCCTGTGATACAAAAGAAGGCGGGGCAGAATTTACCCTTTGGGTGCCGTTTATTGAGGATCAGCCATGAAAATTATCGTCGTTGAAGACGACCGTGAGATGCGCCAGTCGCTGGAACACTTACTCGGGCGGTCGGGGTGGGATGTTCACGCGTTTAGCGATGCCAGAATCGCGTTGATGCGGCTAAACGAACTGCTGCCAGATGTGATCCTTTCAGATGTGCGTATGCCGGGGATGACGGGTCTGGAGCTGCTGGCCACATTAGACGAAGATGGTGCCCCGCCGCTGGTATTGATTTCAGCGCATGGTGACATTTCGATGGCAGTGCAGGCGATGCAGGACGGTGCCTATTCCTTTTTGGAAAAGCCCTTTGATCCGCGCCAGTTGTTGCGAGTGCTGCGCCATGCTGCCGAAACCTACCGGTTATTGTCCACCACCAAACGCTTGCGTGCCCAACTCAGCGCGTTATCCGGAATTGATCGGGTATTGCTGGGACCAAGCCATACGATGGCTGCTTTGCGTGATGATGTTTTCGAAATTGCCGAAACCGAACATACAGTACTGATTCAAGGCGAAACCGGCACCGGAAAGGAACTGATTGCCCGCGCGCTACATTCAATGGGGCAACGGCGCGATCAGGCCTTTATTTCAGTGAATTGTGCAAATATCCCGGCAAAAACCGTAGAACAGCAAATGTTCGGTACCGCTGACGGGCTGCGCGGTTTTTTTCGCAAAGCTGATGGGGGGACAATATTTTTAGATGAAGTCGCGGCTTTCTCGCTCGAGGCGCAGGCCAAGTTATTGCGCGTGCTGGAAACTGGCGAAATAACCCCAACGCAATCAGATGAGGTTATCAAGACCAACGTGAGGGTCATTGCTGCTTCGAATGAAAACCTTGAGGCCAAAGTAAACAACGGGCACTTTCGGGCAGATTTTCTGTATCGTCTGAATACGTTTCAGATTGACCTTCCCGCGCTGAAAACCCGTGGCGAAGATGTTATAATGATCTTTCAGCATTTTATTGCACAGGTTGCCGAAACATATGAGATCGAGCCACCGGAGCTAACCGCCAGCGATACCGCAACGCTGTTGTCTTATGAATGGCCTGGAAATGTACGCGAACTACGCCATGTCGCCGAGCGCCGTGTGTTGGCCGCACGCCGTGGCGGTGGCTCAATTGCGGCAGCCCTGCGAATCGAGGATGCCGACCATGAAATCCCCGAAACCCTGCGCGAGGCCATTGCCGGTTTTGAACGCACGCTTATTTGTAAATCAATCACAGCGCATGGCGGAAAAATGGACGCCGTTGCCGAGGCTTTGGGCATCGGGCGCCGGACTCTGAATGACAAGATCGTCAAACTGGGGATTGAAAAAGATTTGCTGCTTTAGCGGTGCTGCGCGGGTTTCCGCAGGGCAGTTCCTGTCCGGGTGGCGGTTTTCTTCATAGGCCGGGGTTTCAGCCTGTTTTACCTTTCCCGTATTCCGGCCCTGATCTTTGGGCTGATTTTCTGGGAGGAAACTATGAAGATTTTCAAAACGACGGCTGCGTCTGTCATTGCTATGTCACTAGCCATCGCTGCGCCGGCGCAAGCCGAGGAGGCAAATTACATTTTGGCCACCGCATCAACGGGCGGCACGTATTATCCTGTGGGCGTGGCGCTGGCCACATTGGTTAAGGTAAAACTGCAACCAAAACAGTCAATTGGCATGGCGGCAATCAGTTCTGCGGGCTCGGGCGAAAATGTGCGTCTGCTGCGCGAAGGTGAAGCACAGTTTGGCATCATGCAGGGCCTATATGGGTATTATGCCGCGAGCGGCACCGGCCCGCTTTCCGAGGTTGGGCCACAAGAAAACCTGCGTTCGGTTACAATGCTGTGGCAAAATGTTGAGCAATTTGTCGTGGCATCCGATGTTGCCAGCACTGGCACCGTAGCAGACCTTGCGGCCCTGACCGGCGAGAGCATGGCGCTTGGCAAACAAAACTCGGGGACTATTGGTTCAAATGCGGCGTTGCTGTCTGGCCTTGGCGTGGATATCAACACCGATTACACGCTGGTGCATGGCGGCTATGGCCCGTCAGCCGAAGCATTGCAAAACGGTCAGGTTAAGGGTGTGGGCATTCCTGCGGGCATCCCGACCGGCGCAATCAGCCAGCTTTTTGCAGCTGCGGGTGACAATGTTACCATGCTGAATTTCACCGCAGAACAAGCCACTGCGGCTGATGCTGGTCGTGGTTTGTGGACGCCATTCACCATTCCGGCGGGCACATATCCGGGTCAGGATGCAGACATTAACACCATTGCGCAGCCGAATTTTTTGGCCACCAGCGCAGATGTGTCCGAGGAGAACGTCTATCTGATCACCAAAACCATCTATGAAAACCTGCCGTTCTTGCAGGCTATTCATCCGGCAACCAAAGCTATGATGATCGAGCGCGCGATTGCGGGCTTGCCCTTGCCGTTGCACCCGGGTGCCGCACGGTATTACGCCGAAGTGGGCATTGAAATCCCCGCCAACCTGATCGCCAACTGATCATTTTGGCTGTGCCTGACCCGGGTCTCTTTCCCTGGGTCAGGTTTTTTCTAACAAAGGGGCATATAATGACCGATTCAAATCAGCAATCCGATGAACAGACAGGGAGAACAGCCAAGGGCCGAGCTGCGACAGCTCTAACGGCATTTTCGGCCTTGTTTGCCCTCGCACATCTTTATGTTGCCCTTTTTCCGGTGATTTCAGAGTTTCAGCGCAATGCGATTCACTTTGCTGGATTCGCTTTTCTTGCGGCTTTCTTTTATCCGTTTTTCAAAAACCGTTCTAAATCCCAAAGCCTACTTTATTTTGATCTGCTTTTCGGCGCGCTGATTGCTGTTTCCGCAGTTTACTTGTCACTAGCCGAGAATGCTATTTATGCACGCGGCGTAAAATTATCGCTTCTGGACTGGATAGCCACCGGGATATGTATCCTAGGCGCAATTGACCTGACGCGCCGCCTGACGGGCTGGGTAATTCCGGCACTGATTATTATAGCGCTCACTTATGTCGGGTTCTGGGGGCAGTTTGTAAACGGTATTTTCTCATTTCCCGGTCTAAGCTGGGAATCCGTAGCCTTTCGCTCAATCTTTGGTGATGACGCGATGTTTGGGACAATCGCCCGAATTTCCTCAACCTATGTCTTTCTGTTCATCATCTTTGGCGCCTTCTTGCTACGGTCAGGTGCCGGCGAGTTTATCATTGATTTGGCCCGCGCAGTCGCAGGAAAAATGGTTGGTGGGCCGGGGCTGGTGGCGGTAATAGCGTCTGGGCTGACCGGCACCATATCGGGGTCTGCCGTGGCCAACACCGCGTCTACTGGGGTTATTACCATCCCGTTGATGAAAAAGGCTGGATTTTCGCCAAAATTTGCGGCGGGTGTAGAGGCGGCATCCTCGACGGGAGGGCAAATTATGCCGCCCATTATGGGTGCCGGAGCCTTCGTTATGGCCAGTTTCACCCAAATTTCATATGAAACGATTGTTGCCGTTGCGGCGCTTCCGGCGTTGCTCTATTTTCTTTCGGTCGCGTTTTTTGTGCGTATCGAGGCCAAGCGCCTGAATCTACAACCGATGCCGTCTAATGGCCAAACTCTGGGGGCCGCATTTCGCAAGGGTGGTGCTAGCTTTATTCTCCCAATCGGTTTGCTTATCGGTCTGCTGGTGTCGGGCTTTACCCCCACCTATGCAGCGGTGATCGGAATCATTGCCGTGATTGCCTCCAGTTGGCTAACGCAAAATCCGATGGGGCCACGTGCTGTTATTGAGGCACTGGCGCTCGGCACCAAGAACATGGTTTTGACGGCCGTATTGCTTTGCGCTGTAGGTTTGGTGGTCAACGTAATCACCACGGCGGGCATCGGCAATACGTTCAGCCTGATGATCGCCAACTGGGCTGGCGGCAATATATTGATTGCACTGGTTTTAGTGGCGCTGGCCAGTTTGATACTGGGTATGGGCCTACCGGTGACGGCATCTTATATTGTGCTTGCAACGCTTTCTGCGCCAGCGCTTTCCGGGATGATCGCCGACCGGTTTGTGATTGACGCATTGGTTGATGGCAATCTGACGGAAGCTGCCAAAGCCATTCTGATGCTGGGTGTGCCGGAATCAATGGAGTTGCTCGCCGGAGATATTACCCATTCGCAAGCCAGTACCCTGATCGGTAGTTTACCGCTTGAAATTGCCGCGCCGCTGCGAGATCTAATAGTGCCAACAGAAATCACACTTGCGGCTTTGTTGTCCGCGCATATGATTGTTTTTTGGCTTAGTCAGGACAGCAATGTAACTCCGCCCGTTGCGCTGGCATCTTTTACCGCCGCCGCAATCGCCAAAGCCCCTGCTATGGGAACGGCCGTGGCCAGTTGGAAGTTGGCAAAAGGGCTGTATATTGTTCCCGTATTGTTCGCATATACGCCACTATTGTCCGGCGACTGGAACGCGATGCTGACTGTTTTCGGCTTTGCCGTGGTTGGTATTTACGGCATTGCTGCAGCGTTTCAAGGATGTATGGAAAACCCGTTTGGTGTTGCCTTACGAAAGATTTCATTCATCGGTGGCGCCGCGTGTCTCTGGCCCTCTGATATTCGCATTCAGATCGTTGGCGTTATTGTCGTACTAGGCCTATTGGTTATGAACATTCGTGGCCATGGTGCACGTGAGGCGATAGAAACCGAAGAACTACCCAAATAGGGTTCTGTCGCAAAGTTTGCACGAGCGCGACGAAGCTTACATTCGCCAGGTGAGAGGTATTTCTCGACATGTTAGCCCTCCTCTTTCATTATTTCACAAATCGAGCTCCAATTTTACGCGCAGATTATTCTTGCGCGTAAATGGTATTCTTGCGCATAAAGGGGCATTGTTGCGCGTAAGAGAGAATCTTACGCGTAAAGATTTAAGCGCAAGAACAAGGCTCATTCGAAAATGGCACGAGAAGTTCCACACTCCGAACACAAAGATTTACTGCGCGTACTGGGCGAGGCCAAACAGGCTTTATCTGTCTCTGAAATCCACGAACAACTCACAATAAAAGTGCCCAGAAGGACGCTTCAGGACCGGTTGAAATCGCTTGTTGAAGATATGACCATCACACGCGAAGGTCAGGTTCGGTCAACAAAATATCGACTGGCAAAAGATGCACCAAACACTGCAGGAACATCGGATACGCTACCACTTTCAGATGGGGGGCGTGCAGCGCTAGAACGTGTCTCCCAAAACATCTCAACCCGAAACCCGACAGGATATAACCAGGCGTTTCTTGACGACTACGCTCCAAATAAAACACGCTACCTGTCCAATGAACTGACCGCAGAACTCGCAAAATTGGGAACTGCAGGTGCGCACGAACAAGAGGCTGGAACCTACGCCAAACAAATTCTTCAGCGCCTTCTTGTCGATCTCGCGTGGAACTCAAGCCGTCTTGAGGGCAACACTTATTCCCTCCTCGATACGCGCCGCCTCATTGACTTTGGCGAAGCAGCTGAAGGCAAAGACCAACGCGAGGCGCAGATGATCTTGAACCACAAGGACGCCATTGAGTTTCTGGTGCGCAATGTCGATGAAACCGGGTTCAATAGATACACGATCCAGAATCTCCACGCGCTCCTTGCCAACAATCTATTACCAGATCCCGCAGCTCCCGGGCGGTTGCGCACTATCGCAGTCGGGATCGAGGGGTCGGCGTTTCATCCGCTGGAAAACCCGCATCTCATTGCGGAAAATTTCGACGCCATTCTCGAAAAAGCTGCGGCGATAAACGACCCCTTTGAGCAGGCATTTTTTATCCTTGTGCACCTGCCCTATCTTCAACCTTTTGAAGATGTGAACAAACGCGTTGCGCGCATCGCAGCCAACATTCCGTTGATCCGAACTAATCTTGTCCCGCTCTCGTTTGATGGTGTTCCTCAAGACCTCTACACAAAGTCCGTTCTCGCCATTTATGAGAGCAACGATATTTCACTCCTTCGGGATGTGTTCATTTTTGCCTATCGCCGATCCATTCAAACCTACGCTGCCGTTCGGCAATCTCTCGGAGAACCTGACCCGTTTCGGATCAAGTATCGTGTAGAGCTTAGTGATGCGGTCTCTCACATCGTGACAACGCCGATGTCACGAGGAGATGTTGCACGGTTTCTGAAACCATGGTGCGCTGAAAATATCCTCGAAGAAGACCGTGAAAAATTCAGAGCAACAGTTGAGGATGAACTCTTGGCACTTCACGAGGGGAATTTTGCGCGTTACCGCATCAGGCCATCAGAGTTCCAGGCATGGCAGGCAGTGTGGAAATTGAAGTAACCAAAGCCATTTGGAATGCTGGCCTTAACTTAATCCACCTTCGCTTTCGGCCTTAGTGCGTACTGACCCATAAAAACGCTCGCCAGTACAATGGCCATGCCCAAGCCTTGGGTCCAGTTCAAGGTTTCAGCTAACACCAGCCAGCCAAGAATAGTTGCACTCAGCGGGCTGAGAAGACCGAGAATTGAAACCGCTGAGGGTTGCAGCATTTTAATGCCACGTAGCCAAATCACATAGGTTAGGCCTGCACCTATGAGACCTAGATAACCAAGCGCGAGAATGTTGGTGGTGGATATTGTCGACCAGTGTGTCGACGCAAAGGGGGCAAAAGGCAGCAAAAGCAGCCCGCCTGCCGTCAACTGCCACGCTGTGAATGTCAGGGCCGACACTGGCGGCTGCCATTTACGGCTGAGAACTGTGCCAAGTGCCATCGAGGCAGAGCCTAACAGGCCAGCGATGACACCAAGTGTGTCGAGCTTTGCTTCAGGCGTTAGGATGAGGAGCGCGACGCCGAAGCCGCCGGTCGCAACAGCAATCAACGAGAGTAATCGAATGGGCGTTCCCAACAAGGCTTTGGTTGCAAAGATCACGACGAAAGGCTGTAGCGCTCCCATAATCGCCGCAACCCCGCCCGGAAGACGATAGGCTGCAAAAAAGAGCAGCGACCAGAAGATCGAAAAATTCAACGCGCCAAGCACCAGCATCTTAGGAAACCAGTGTCCTGTTGGGAGCTGCCTCACGAGGCAAAGCAACAACAGTCCTGCCGGCAATGCGCGCAAAAGAGAGATCGTCAGAGGATCGAGATTTGGAAGAAACTGCGTTGTGACGATATAGCTACTGCCCCAGATGAGGGGCGCAAGGGCGGTCAGTGCGAGGTCAAAAGAGCGATTCATTGAGGGTCTCCGTTTTATCTTGACATCAAGATAATAATGAGGTGAGGTGTGCCTATGTTTGATATGGATGAAATCAAAGCGCAGTGGGCGCAACAACGCCCTGACCTGGATACCGAGCCAATGGAACTGATTGGGCGGTTGATCCGGCTCTCCACTCACTTATCGCAAGAGATGGGTGAAACATTTGCGCGTCATGGCCTAAGTGCCGCAAGTTTTGACGTGCTGGCGACATTGTTGCGGTCAGGCCCGCCACATGCCCTGTCGCCCAATCAACTATTGGCAACGATGATGGTTACCTCTGGCACGATGACCAACCGCATCGACCAGCTGGAAAAAGAAGGCTTGGTCTCACGTGTTCAGAACCCGAAGGACAAGCGTAGTGTATTGGTCAAGCTTACAGAAAAAGGGCGGCGCATTATCAACAATGCAGTGACCGATCACGTCGATACGCAGACCCGCCTTGTATCCGTTATTGATGAACATCAACGGGATGACTTGAATGCTCTCCTTAAATCCTACCTAGCCAATATTCCGTCAAAGTAGAGCGCAGATAAAAAGTCGGTTAAGTTGCCTTTAGGCCCTAACGCTGAGGTGGCAAAATTCAATCTACAGGTGGATTGGACCACGTTGAAGCCGCAAACGGCTGGGAAAGCGCTCGTTTGACCAATTCAAGATGATCCTGACCATAAAATGGATCCCCGTCGACAATATAGGTTGGTGAGCCAAAAACATCTTGCTCTCGCGCCCAAATCGAATTTTTTTGCAACTTGTTTTGAACCGCCTCGGACGCCGCCTGTTCCATCAATGTATCCGCATCGTGCCCTAAATCCGCAGCTATCTTGCCAAGTGTCCGAGGGTTTGAAAGGTCTGCATCATAGCGCCAATGGGCTTCGAGCAAACTATGCGCTATCCTATCGGTCTTTGTGCCAGTCTCTCCGAGCGCGAGGATCAAGCCAGAGGCAAGGCTGTAATCGGCATCGTGGTATGTCGGTCGAAAATTGACAATTGGAACGTCACGATACTCGGCCCATCTTTCAATCTCGCGCCCAAAAAAATAATCGACATGCGCCTGCGTCCGTGCGCGAAAGGGCTGGCCACCATGCGCCTCTACAACTGGAGACAACAGAACCGGTTTGTGGATCAGGGTCACATGATATTCCGCGCATAGCTTGCTCAGTTCCGCAGAGCCAAGGTAAGCGAAGGCGGAATGGGCTGAATAGATATATTCAATAACAGACATTGTTCCACAATGGGCGATCCTGCGTCAGGTGCCAAGTATGTTCGGCCCACAGGCGACCTTGGAAGGTCACGTCGCCAAGATCCGGTTGAGCCCGTAGTTACCGTGGTATTAGCTTTACGTTAGATCGCCGGGTACGTCAGCAATCAGACGATGGAGCAATCCAGAAACCAAGTCGCAGAATAACATTCTGTCCGCACAGAATTTTACGCCAATACGACCCGCCAGCACAACCTTCAGGTATCGACCTTATAGTCAGCAAAAGCCACATCAACCGGCGTTAGGCTCAGGATGTTTACATAATTCGACAATGTTTTTACCTAAATCCCCAAGATAATCCCCAAAACGGCCTGAGTGTCATACCCGGCTTCAAAAAACACGGCCATATCGTCTGCGTTGGGGCGCCCGCGTGATGTCACCATCTGTCTGGTGAAGACCGCAAGAGCGTTCAGTTTTGCGTCGGGCAATTGTGCACCCGCGCGCACCGCATTGATCAGGTCTGCACCCATTCCCTGCTTTGTCGGAGAAACAACGCCGGGCCTGGTTCGAGTTCCAGGTATCCCCCTCAAACCAGATATGGAAATTTGGGTTCTGACCCATGAAGATGTTCGTGAAAACCCACGCGTGCGTGCGCTCATGGACCACCTTTATCAAGTGTTCTCGCAGCACCGGAAAATGATTGAAGGGCGAATTGAATTATAACCGCAGCCGGGAAAGGCCTTGTTTTTAGGCAAAACCAGTTAGTATATCAGCATTGTGCATAAGCTATAAACAATTAGCATTGGTAGTTTCAGGGTTTTGCATTTACCCGTTATTAATAGTTATAATCGGGAGAAAACCATGAAAATATTTGGAAAACTGATTTCGGCTGGCACTTTGACTGTCGCTTTGGCAGTGGGTGCACATGCGGAATCCATTAAGATCGCCTATGACGCGGACCCAGTATCGCTGGACCCGCATGAACAACTGTCAGGTGGCACACTGCAATTGTCACATATGACTTTTGATCCACTGTTGCGCTGGACGCAGGATCTTGGCTTTGAGGCCCGTCTTGCGACAAGCTGGGAGCAGATTGACGAAGACACCATGCGCTTTCACCTGCGCGAAGGTGTAAAATTCCATTCGGGCAATGAAATGACCGCTGCCGATGTGCAGTGGACATTCAACCGCCTGAAAGAAAGCGAAGACTTCAAAGGGATTTTCGCCAATTTCACCTCGCTGGACATCGTCGATGACTACACCATTGATCTGAACACCGACGGGGTTTACCCGCTGGTTCTGCACACCGCGACTTACATTTTCCCGATGGATACGGCGTTTTATTCGGGCACTGATGAAAACGGCAATGACAAGGGTGCCATCGTGAAACACGGTGACAGCTTTGCCTCGCGCAACATTTCGGGCACGGGTCCATTCATTGTGACCGAGCGTGAACAGGGTGTTCGCATGGTGTTTGAACGCTTTGCTGACTACTGGGACACCAAAAGCCCGGGCAATGTTGACACCATCATTCTGACCCCGATCAAAGAAGACCCGACCCGCGTGGCAGCCCTGCTGGCAGGTGACGTTGATTTCATTGCGCCGGTTCCGCCCAATGATCACGCCCGCCTGAACAGCGACGATGCGGTAGACCTGATCACCATGCCGGGCACCCGGATCATTACCTTCCAGATGAATCAGGAACGTAATGAGGCATTGAAAGATGCCAATGTGCGGTTGGCAATCGACTATGCGATTAACAACGCCGCAATCGTTGATCGTATCATGAAGGGTTTTGGCACCACAGCCGGGCAGGCAAGCCCTGCGGGTTACCTTGGTTATGATGCATCGCTTGCACCGCGTTTCGATCTGGACAAAGCACGCGAACTGATGGCCGAGGCCGGCTATGCTGACGGGTTTAACCTGACCATGATGGCCCCCAACAACCGCTATGTGAACGATGAAAAAATCGCACAGGCTGTTGCGGGTATGTTGGCACAAATCAAAATAACGGTTGATTTGAAAACCATGCCAAAGGCCCAGTACTGGCCTGCATATGATGAACGCGCAGCGGACATGATGATGATTGGCTGGCATTCAGATACCGAGGATTCGGCCAACTTCCACCAGTTCCTGTCTCATTGTTTTGACAAAGAAAGCGGCAATGGTCAGTATAATTCAGGCGGTTATTGCAACGCTGAAGCCGATGCGCTGATGGCAAAGGCCAACGCCACCGTTGACCAAGCTGAACGCGCAGCGCTGCTACAGAAACTGGAGGGCATCCTTTATAACGAGGCCGCCTTTATCCCGCTACATTGGCAGAACCTGTCATGGGGTGCGCGCAAAGGTGTCAAAGCCGAGGCAATCGTCAATGCCCTGAACTTCCCTTACTTTGGCGATCTGGTCGTCGAGTAAGAAGTCTCTAGGAACCGGCGGCATTTGCGTGTCGCCGGTTTTACAGAAATTCGCGGGAGACGCTCGCCAATTTCCGCCTAAACCCATCTCCACACCCCAACTAAAGTGCGCACAATGTTTGCATATCTTGTCAAAAGAATAATCCAGGCTGCGGCGGTGATGTTCGTCATCTCGATCATCAGCTTTGCTATTCAGGACAAACTCGGCGACCCCCTGCGGGAGTTGGTCGGCCAATCGGTTTCTGAAGAAGTCCGCAATGAATTGCGCGAAGAGATGGGGCTGAATGACAGCTTTATCGTGCAATATACCCGCTTTGCCAAAAAAGCGATTACCGGCGATCTGGGCACGTCTTACTTTTTCAAGGAGCCGGCGCTGACGGTGATCCTGAAAAAACTACCCGCAACGCTGGAGCTGGTTATCGGGGCCTCGTTCATCATTATAGGGCTGTCGATTCCGCTGGGGGTTTATACTGCGATCAAACCCAATGCGCTGCTCAGCAAGGCGATAATGGGCCTGAGCATCATCGGAATATCGATTCCGGTGTTTCTAACGGCGATTCTGATGATCTACATCTTTGCTGTCGAATTACGTATGCTGCCCTCGTTTGGGCGTGGAGAAATCGTCCATGTGTTTGGTTATTGGAAAACCAATTTTGCGACCTGGGACGGGATCAAACACATTCTGATGCCTTCTCTCGCACTGGCCAGCATCATGTTGCCGTTGTTCATCAGGTTGATCCGTTCGGAAATGATGGAAACCTTGCAATCAGATTATGTGCGTTACGCCTGGGCCAAGGGGCTCAAGGCCAAACGCATCTGGTTTTTACATGCTCTGAAAAATACCATGCTGCCGGTGATTACCGTGGGCGGTGTGCAGATCGGCACCATGGTAGCTTATACCATCCTGACAGAAACGGTGTTTCAATGGCCGGGCATGGGGTTCATGTTTCTTGAGGCTGTTAACCGGGTCGATACGCCTTTGATCGTTGCCTATCTGATCATCGTTGGCTTTATTTTTGTGATCACTAATACACTGGTTGATCTGCTCTACGGGCTGGTCAATCCGACCGTAAAACTGGCGAGGATGGGCGCATGAACACCGCAACCGATCTGTCCCGCTGGGAGCGGTTCAAACGCTCCAATCTGGTTTATGATTTTTTTCATAATAAGGTGGCAATGGTCAGCTTTATCATCTTTGCGGTGTTTATACTGGCCACGGTGTTTGCGCCGCTGTTTGCACCGTTTGACCCGTATGATCCGCTGCAAATCAACATCATGAACTCGGAACTGCCGCCAAGCTGGCAGGATGGTTCTGATGCGCAATTTGTGCTGGGCACCGATGATCAGGGGCGTGATTTGTGGAGTGCCATCTTATATGGCACCCGGATTTCCCTGATTATCGGTATCTGTGCTGTGGCTTTGCAAGCCTTGCTGGGGATTTCGATCGGGTTGATTGCCGGCTACGTGGGCGGGCGCACCGATAGTATTCTGATGCGTATTGCCGATATCCAGTTGTCCTTTTCCACCCTGATGGTGGCGATCATTGTGCTGGCATTGGCCAAGGCGATTTTCGGCTCTCAAAGCTTTAACGACTATGCGCTTGTCATGCTGGTTCTGGTGATCGGCATTGCCGAATGGCCGCAATATGCGCGCACCGTGCGGGCCACCGTGCTGGCGGAAAAGAAAAAGGAATATGTGGACGCAGCCAAGGTGCTCGGCTTTGGCCCGACCCGGATTATGCTGCGCCATATTCTGCCCAATTCGGTCTCGCCGATTTTCGTGATCTCCACCGTGCAAGTGGCCAATGCGATTATTTCCGAGGCCTCGTTGTCATTCCTCGGGCTGGGGATGCCGGTCTCGCAACCCTCCTTGGGGTCGCTGATTGCCAGCGGGCAGGCGTATATCTTTTCGGGCAGTTGGTGGATCACCGCGATCCCCGGATTTTTCCTTGTGCTGCTGGTGCTGGTTATCAACCTGCTGGGCGATTGGCTGCGCGATATGCTGAACCCCAAACTGTATAAAGGATAGATCATGTCACTTTTATCTGTCCGTGATCTGGTGGTAAAATTCGCCATGCGCCACCAAACCCTGACCGCGCTGGACCAGATCAGCTTTGAGTTGGCACGGGGCGAGCGCCTCGGGATTGTCGGCGAATCCGGTGCCGGTAAATCCATCACCGGGTTTGCCATCCTGAACCTGCTGAGCCAGCCCGGTTTTATCGCCGGTGGCAAGATCATGTTCGATGGCAAAGACATGGCAGCCCTCAGTCGCGAGGAAATACGCCTGATCCGCGGTGACCGGATTGCGATGATTTTTCAAGATCCGATGGTAACCCTGAATCCGGTGCTGACCATTGGCACGCAGATGGTGGAAACCTTGCAGGCGCACCGAAAGATTTCGCGCGCCGATGCCGAGCAAATCGCCATTGTGAAGCTGCGCGAGGTTTATATCCCCGCGCCCGAAGAGCGCCTTTTGCAATATCCTCATGAGCTGTCCGGCGGGATGCGCCAGCGGATCATTATCGCCATCGCGCTGCTGCTCGATCCGCAGCTGATTATCGCGGATGAGCCGACAACCGCGCTGGATGTGACCATTCAGGCCGACATCATGGAGCTGCTGCTGGAGCTGTGCCAGAATAACAAAGTCAGCCTGATCCTGATCACCCATGATCTGGGCGTGGTCTCGCAAATGACCGAGCGGACCTTGGTCATGTATGCGGGCAAGATCATCGAATCCGGGCGCACACGGGAAATCGTGAACGACCCGCAGCATCCTTATACGCAGGGGCTGATTAACGCGCTCCCCCAGCAAACATTGCCGGGGCACAAGCTCAAACAGATTCCGGGCAATATGCCGGGGCTCGGGACGCTGCCCTCGGGCTGTGCCTTTCATCCACGCTGTGATTTTGCCACCGATGTTTGCAAGAAAACCATGCCGGAATTCATCAATTTTGGCGATGTGAAAGTGGCCTGCCACGAGGTCGCGCGCCTGCACCAGACCAATAAAAACGCGGAGCAACCCGATGACTGACCGCATCTCCCCCGATCTTATTGAGGTCAAAAACCTCGAAAAACGCTTTGCTTTGGATGAGGGGTTTCTTGAAACCGTTAAATTCCGCAATGGCAGGATTGTGCGCGAAAAACGCGAAGTGCACGCGATTAACAACGTCAACCTGAAGGTGCGTAAAGGCGAGGTTCTCTGCGTTGTCGGGGAATCGGGCTGTGGCAAGTCTACGCTGGCGCGGCTTGTTGTAGGATTGTTGAAACCCAGCGCGGGTGAAATCCTCTATGATGGTGTGCGGATTGATCAACTGACCCCGCGTGAGATGCTTCCGTACCGCCGTAAGATGCAGATGATTTTTCAAAATCCATATGCCTCGTTAAATGCACGCATGAGTATTGAACAGGCACTATATGAGCCGATTCATGTGCATAACCCTAAAATGTCCCGCGCTGAAATTCTTGATAAAATGGCCGAGGTGATGCAGTCGGTTGGCGTGGATAAAAGCTGGGCCAAACGATATCCGCATGAATTTTCCGGTGGCCAACGTCAGCGCATCGCCATTGCGCGCGCCCTGACCATGGACCCTGAATTTATGATTGCGGACGAGCCGATCAGCGCGCTGGATGTGTCTATTCAGGCGCAAGTGCTTAACCTTATGCTCGAAGCCAAAGAGCAACGCGGGCTGACCTATCTTTTCATCACCCACGATTTGTCAGTGGTGCAACATTTTGGCACCCGTGTGGCGGTATTTTATCTGGGGAGCCTTTGCGAATTGGCGGACACTCAAACCTTGTTTGAAAACCCCAAACACCCCTATACGCAGGCGCTGCTAAGTGCCGTTCCCCAGCTAAATGATGAAAAACCAAGCCATATTAGGTTGAAAGGCGAAATCCCAACGCCTATCAACTTACCACCGGGCTGTCCGTTTGAAAGCCGCTGCATGCATGCCAATACACGCTGCGTTGCCGAGCAACCCGCCCCGCTGCAAAAGCCCGATGGGGCAATTGTGGCCTGCCACGCGGTCGAGGAGGGCCGCATCGAATAACGGAGGAATACAGTGGAAATCCGCTGGTTGAAAAACTTTGAAACACTGGCCGCGCTGAAAAACTTTTCGCGCGCGGCGGAAGAGTGCAATGTCAGTCAGCCTGCCTTTAGCCGTCGTATCCGAATGCTTGAAGCCGAGGTCGGGGTCGAACTGATCAATCGGCAAACCCTGCCGCTCTCGCTAACCTCGGCTGGTGAGGTGTTTTTGATGCAAGCGGGTATAATCATCCGGACCTACGCCGAAACGGTGGAGCGCTGCCAGATTGTAGATGCGGCGGCTGCGGATGTCATTCGATTTGCAACCACACAATCGCTTTACCTCACTCATTATGAAACCCACATCAGGCCGCTGGTTGAAAACGGCGGATTGGATATTGATCTGAATTCCACCACATGGGCGGCAGATCAATTTGTAAGTGCCCTTCAGCAGCGATATTGCGATGTGATCTTGACCTATTGGCACCCGGCAATGGACTTTCTGGCGCCGCTGGAGGTGGCGAAGTGCGATTACATCACCCTCGCGCACGACCGTCTGGTGCCAGTGGTCAAAAGTAGCCCGAATGCGCACCGGCTGCCCGGGGTCAAAGGCAAGCCTATTCCGGTGCTGGGATACGGCGTAATTTCCACCCTTGGCACGGTTGTCGATGACATCATGAGCAAGCAGCGCAAACCGCCCTCGGTGCTGGTGGTCAGCCGAAACGGGCAGGCCCTTGGGGTCAAAGCGATGATCCAGCAGGCATTTGGCATGGGCTGGCTGCCGATGGAACTTTGTAAATCCGAGTTGGAATCCGGAGATATTAAGATCGCTGGCGGGCCTGAATTTGAGGCTCAGCTTGAGATACGGCTCTATAAAGACAGCGAAAATACAAACATTCATTTAAAGAAGCTCTGGAGCCGTATCCAGAAATCAGTAGACAATAAACGCGAGCAGAATGTGGTAGGTATTGGCGTGAACAAGACGCTGGACCGGCCAAACCGCAGAGCTTGATTCCCAGCATAAGATCACTGGCAGCCTTATTATAAGCTATGTGCGTGCCCACGCCTGTGCTGCTATTTTTTCGCGTAGGAAAGTAACAAAAATACGGGTTTTTAAGGGAATGTGCTGCCTGTGAGCAAATACCGCCTGTATCGGAGACACGGGTGGGTTTGATCTGAACTCTGGTAATACGGCCCGCAATTGGCCGGTTTGCAAATGCTCCTGAACCATCCATTCGGGCAACAGGGCAACCCCCAAACCAGAAAGTGCTGCCGCCAAAATTGCATCGCCGTTATTGCAATAAAAAGACCCGCCAACCTTGATATTTACCTCTTTGCCATTTTGCTGAAAGGCCCAGGTATTTTTTCCAGGGTTCGCCCGGAACAAAAGACAGTTGTGCGATTGTAGGTTCTTTAACTGCGTAGGGTTACTATTGGCAGCCAAATAGGTCGGGCTGGCGCAAACAATGGATATACTACCGGCAAGCCGACGCGATATCAGGTTTGAATCCGGTAAATCTCCCAACCGCAACGCCACATCAAATCCATGTCCGATCAAATCTTCAACACTGTCACTAAGCGACAGGCCGAATTCGATTTGCGGATAAAGAGCGCTGAATTCCGGCAAGAATGGCGTGATGTAACGCCGCCCGAAAGATGCCGGTGCCGCAACCCGCAGCAACCCCGACGGCGCACCGCTGATATTTCTGACGGCAGCAGCGGCTTCGTCAAGGTCTGTCACAATCTGGCGGGCACGTTCAAAATATAGGGCACCTGCTTCGGTCAAATGTAAACTTCGGGTGGAGCGCTGCAACAGTTTTGCCCCCAGCCCCGCCTCAAGCGCTGCGATCATCCGTGATGCCGATGACTGCGGAATACTCAGCCGGGCACCACCTTTGGAGATGCTGTTTTCCTCAACAACACTCACAAAAAGCCGAAGGGCGCGTTCATTGTTCATTTGATTAATGCCCAAATTGGTTAAATCATATCCAATTTACATTACTTATCCTATTCGATCAACTTATCTAAGTTTGCCTCATATGAAACCGATGATGGCATGAGGATAAAAATGAAACGCAAATTTACAAAATATGGCAAATGGGCGCTGGTTGTTGGCGGCTCTTCCGGCATTGGCCGCGCCTTTGCTGAACAGATGGCCGCGGCAGGAATGGATATTGTGCTTGTTGCGCGGGGGCAATCCGCGCTGGA
>JAFLKA010000407.1 GCA_022712735.1 Marinosulfonomonas sp.
GCGCAAAAGGCTGCGGAAGCGGTGGCAATGGCCCCGAATGTGAAAACCATCGTCGAGGTGGATTTACTGCGCTATCTGGTGCCACCCAAGAAATGGATCGCCGGATTGATCCGGCCCAAAAACCCTGTGACCCACAGCGCACGGGTGGTCAATTTCACCAAGGAAATGTCGCGCCAGAATACCACGCTGGATTTTGCCGATTCAGCTGGCGACCGCGTGGCCGCCTATTTCCACACCGGCGGCACCACGGGCATGCCCAAAGTGGCGCAGCACAAATATTCCGGCATGATTTATAACGGCTGGCTGGGTGAAAAACTGCTGTTTGACGAGCAGGACGTTTTGATTTGCCCGCTGCCGCTGTTTCACGTGTTCGCGGTGCATGTTGTGCTGATGTCGGTCATCGCATCGGGGGCACATGTGGTATTTCCAACGCCGCAGGGCTATCGTGGTGAAGGGGTGTTCGATAATTTCTGGAAGTTGATCGAGCGCTACAAAGTGACCTTTGTCATCACCGTGCCCACCGCAATTTCGGCCTTGATGCAGCGGCCAATCGATGCAGATGTATCCAGCCTGAAGATCGCGTTTTCGGGTTCGGCCCCTTTGCCGATCGAACTGTATAACAGATTCGAAAAAGCCACCGGCGTGAACCTGATCGAGGGTTACGGGTTGACCGAGGCCACCTGCCTTGTGTCGATCAACCCGACGGATGGGGAAAAGAAAATCGGCTCGGTCGGATTGCCATTCCCGCACACCGATGTGCGCATTCTGCATTGTGATGATGATGGCAGCATCATCAAAGAATGTGGTGTTGACGAGGTTGGCGAGATTTGTGTGTACAACCCCGGGGTTTTTCCTGGGCATACCTATACCGAGGCCCCGAAAAACGTGGGCTTGTTTGCCGATGAAAAATATCTGCGCACGGGCGATCTGGGCCGGATTGACGAGGACGGGTATCTGTGGATCACCGGCCGCGCCAAAGATCTGATCATTCGCGGCGGCCATAATATTGATCCCGCCGAGATTGAAGAGGCGCTTGCCGGCCATCCGGCGGTCGCTTTTGCCGGTGCGATTGGCCAGCCCGATAGTTTTGCTGGCGAATTGCCTTGTGTTTATGTCGAGCTGGTCGACGGGGCCGAGGTGAGCGTTAAGGAGTTGATCAAGCATGCCAACAAACATGTGCATGAACGGGCGGCGCGGCCCAAGCATTTGGAAATTATGGATGAATTGCCGAAAACCGCTGTGGGCAAAGTGTTCAAACCCCAGCTGCGTAAAATGGCAATCACGCGGATATATAATGCGGCCTTGAGCAAAGCCGGACATGCCGCCGAGGTAACGCGCATCGTTGACAGTAAAAAACGCGGGCTAGTGGCGCAGATCACCCGAACCGGCGATGTGGATGATGAGGCGGTGAAACATCTGCTGGGTGAGTTTACGCGGCCTTGGGAATGGGTCGAGTAGCAAGGTTATTTGGATAGGCGTAACGAAAAAGGGCGGCCCACGCAGGAGCCGCCCTTTTTCAAATTCTGCAATCTGGATCAGTTGGTACAAGGGATTGGAATTTCAACCACTTCCGCGCCGCGCCGCGTTTTGATCGAACACTCGCGTTCCTGCTCCAAAACTACCCTTTCCTGTGTCACAATGCCCAGCAGGTCGTTTTGCGAAATTTCAATAGCACCAACCTCGGTTACGTCACCGCTGCCCAACAATGACAGGGACAAACGCCCGGACCCTTGTGCTTGTGCAAGTGAAGCAACCTGACGGGGTGTAGCCTCGACTGTGACGGTGCGGGCAATGTTTGCGTCGCCGATATCGTCGTCAGCAGACTGGTCAATCGCAATCAGGCGAACACCGGTTTCGATCAGTTTTGTGATGTTCTCGTTCGATTCAGAGTTTGGCCGACGACCGGTCCAGTACACATCGATCTGATCGCCCGGGCGCAAGAACCCTGAAACACCGCTGCTAACGTCAACCTTGATCGCAAAGGCGCGCATACCGACGGTCAGGCGGGATGTGATCCCGGCGTCTTTACCAGGTTGTGTGACTTTTAATGCCAATACCGGCTCGTTCAATTCCATTGTGCGCAATACAGCGCGCAATTTGTCAGATCCTTTGGGGAACAGGTCTTCACCCGGTGTTCCTTCTTCGATCTCGGTTGCCGGAAAAGTGAAAATCCCTTCGGGAATTGCATCAACGGGCCATCTGACCAGACGCACATCGTCTTGTGTCAGGCGCTCGCCATATTTGATCTGGCGTTTTACCACAAAAACCTGAACCGTATCGACCATGCTATCCGCAAGGGCCTGTAGTTCGGCCGTTTTAGCCTGCGAGGTGCTAATGAACCCCTTGGCCATGTAAACTGCGAAGCCGGCCAGCCCAAGACCTAAAATCAGGACCAACCCAAAAACCATCCGCATGATATATCCTTTCGTCTATCGTGCCCCTTGTGCGCTCGACTGCTTCGGGGCTTTGAAAATTGCTCAATTACCACCATGCTTCTCAATTACGGCAAAAGAGTGGACAAAAGACGGGTTTTCTATGGAATGTTGCCAATTGCGGCACAAAGCGTTTTGAAAACCAGTTTTTGTTAGAAAGTTGTTGTGAGTTGCGTGTTGCCAATAAATGATCCGAGGTTATCCGATTGGTCGGTCGCTTTTGAACCAACAACCGCAATTACAGCCAGGCCAAGCCCAACGATACCAGCGGTTAGAACGACCCAGTCAACGGTGACTGCACCGTCTTCGGATTTCACAAATTCCATAATAGTATTCAACATTTCACTCTCCATTAGTGTTACCTGTAGTTTCTGTATTCTATGGGTTGAAACTAATTACGCACTGTGGCGAAAATATGGATCGTTCGTGAAAAAAAGCAGGCGAAGCAACTATTTGTGAGGTTTTCCCTGCCCCAAACGAAAAAAGCCGCGCCCGGTTAGGGGCGCGGCTTTTAAACGTTTTAAGTCTAGTTAAAAACTATCCTGGGTTACCATTCCGCCACCGGATTCAATCAGGGCCTTTGATGCTGTGTTTACGGAAATGACACCCACAATCAACATGGGTATCAACACCGCAAATGCACCTCCGCCAATTAATTTTCCCCTTAATTTAAGAT
>JAFLKA010000167.1 GCA_022712735.1 Marinosulfonomonas sp.
TCAAGATCGGATCGGCCTTGTTGGTGGATCGCGCATCAGGGCAATTGCGCAACGACTAGCTGCACGCGCTGGCGCTGGATGTCGCTTGGCTCAAGGGGCTCGGGGCGGATGTGATCCTTGTGTCCTCCGGTTCAATCGCGCTGGGGCGCGGGGTGTTGGGCCTGCCTGCCACCGAATTGGCGCTGGAACAATCCCAGGCGGCCGCTGCCGTTGGCCAAATCCGGCTGGCGCGGGCCTATGAAGAGGCGCTGGCGCCGCACGGGATTACCACGGCGCAAGTGCTGGTGACGCTGGAAGACAGCGCCAACCGGCGGCGTTACCTGAATTCCCGCGCCACGCTGGAACAGCTGATCAGCCTTGGCGTGGTGCCGATTGTGAACGAAAACGACACCATCGCCACCGATGAAATCCGTTATGGCGACAATGACCGGTTGGCGGCACAGGTTGCGGTGACGGTGGGGGCGGATCAGTTGATCCTGTTGTCTGATGTTGACGGGTTCTACAGCGCCAATCCGTCGCTGGACACAAATGCGCGCCGTTATGATCTTATCAAACAGATCACACCCCAACTCGAGGCGATGGCCGGTGACGCCGGATCGGGGCTGTCCAAAGGCGGGATGAAAACCAAGCTGATGGCGGCCAAGGTCGCGATGGCTGCGGGTTGTGCCATGGCAATTTGTGATGGTTTTACAGACCGCCCCCTGACAGCGTTGAGCAGTGGGGCAAACGCCACATGGTTTGCCCCGCAGGATGATCCACAAGCGGCCCGCAAACGCTGGATCGGTGCGATGAAACCGAAAGGTAGCGTTACAATTGATGCAGGTGCGGTTCGTGCGCTTGGCAACGGTAAATCCCTGTTGCCGGCCGGTGTGACGGACGTCACAGGTGATTTCGGCCGTGGTGATCCGCTAACCATTCTGGGGCCGGACGGCGCACCGCTGGGATCGGGCCTGTCGCGTTACACCAGCCCTGAAGCAGACGTGATAAAGGGGCAACGTTCGGGCGACATAGAGGCCATCCTTGGCTATGAACCGAGAACCGCTCTGATCCACCGTGACGATATGGTGCTGTAGCCTTGTTTCTTTTTCGATCAAATATCCCCGCCGGAGGCATAGAATTTGATGACTGATGATATAAAGACCATGATGGCCGACATCGGCAAACGCGCCAAAATCGCAGCTGCCGATCTAGCCCACGCCAGCGGTGCGGCGAAAGAATCTGCCCTGATGGCCGCAGCTGATGCTATCTGGGACAATCGCGCCGACATCCTTGAAGCTAATGAACGTGACATGGCTTATGGTCGCGACAAAGGGCTGACCGCAGCGATGCTGGACCGTCTGATGTTGGACGAGGGCCGGATCAAGGCGATGGCTGACGGCTTGCGCACAGTTGCCAAACAAAAAGACCCTGTGGGCGATGTAATTGCCGAGTGGGACATGCCATCGGGGCTGAACATCAAGCGGGTGCGCACCCCCTTGGGTGTGATCGGCGTGATCTATGAAAGCCGCCCGAATGTAACGGCCGACGCAGGTGCGCTGTGCCTGAAGGCGGGCAATGCGGTGATTTTGCGCGGCGGGTCGGAAAGCTTTCATTCCTCGGCGGCCATTCATACCTGTCTGGTGCAGGGGCTTAAGGCGGCGGGTCTGCCTGCGGGCGCCATTCAACGGGTGCCAACCCGTGATCGGGCGGCGGTTTCGCAAATGCTGACCATGACCGACAGCATCGACGTGATTGTGCCGCGCGGCGGCAAGGGGCTGGTCGGGCTGGTGCAACGCGAGGCCCGTGTGCCGGTTTTTGCCCATCTGGAAGGCATTGTGCATATCTATATCGACGCCTCGGCCGATGCCGACAAAACCCGCGCTGTGGTGATGAACGCCAAAACCCGACGCACGGGGATTTGCGGCTCAGCCGAATGTTTGCTGATCCACCGCGATGCCGTGGCACTGGGTCAGCAGGTGATTGATGATCTGATGGCGGCGGGTGTCGAGGTGCGGGCCGGTGCCGGGCTGAACGGCAGCACAGTGGCCACCGATGATGATTTCGGACACGAGTTCCTTGATATGATCATCGCGGCGCGTTTGGTTGATGATGTAGATGGTGCGATTGCCCATATCCAACAGTATGGATCAAACCACACGGATGCGATTATGGCCGAGGATGCGCATGCGGTGGCGCGGTTCCTTGAGCGGCTGGACAGTGCGATACTGATGCACAATGCTTCAACCCAGTTTGCCGATGGTGGCGAATTCGGCATGGGGGCCGAGATTGGCATTGCCACGGGCAAGATGCATGCACGGGGGCCGGTTGGATCCGAGCAATTGACCAGTTTTAAATATATCGTGACAGGGGATGGCACGGTCCGTGGTTAATTAACCGGGGTAGTTGTGGCACAACGTGGTTTAGCGCCCAAAATTCTTTGAAAGAATTTCACCAGGAAAATTTGAAATTTTCCTGACCCAAGCAATCTGGCTGCGTCAAAAGGTCAATGTAACTGCGTTATCGCACAAATTGGTTTGCAGACTACAACCAGCGGATTTGGCCGCATCGGGGACAAGGGCAAAATGCACCTCGGCGGGCGAGATGTCTTTCTCGATATCGGTTGAAACCAGCAGCTCCCAAATCGACGGATCAATGTTCATCTTCTCGGCATTGCAATCCAGGCTCCAGCCGTCCTGTTCCTGCTTCACGTTAATCGTGCCGCCATATGGCAGGGCTGTCTCAAAGCACTGGATCAGCAGGAACGCCAGTTTGGCCTGTTGGCGCAGCAGGCTTTCGTCGCTTTCCCATGCAACCCGCACACGGCTGCCAGCCGACATATCCTGCAAGATCGACAGGATTTCATCGCGACCGATCATCTGACCGCCGCGCGCCGCGCCAAAGGCAATGCGGAAAAACCGGATACGGGCGTTGGCGTTCATCACGCTCTCATTGATCAGCGCCATTTCTGGCCCGTCCACAGCCCCCGCCATGCCCAGCAATTCAACCCCATTGCCGATTGCCCCCAAAGGGCTGATAAGGTCATGACAGATGCGAGAGCCGATCAGGGCAGCGATATCAATTTGGTCGGTGGTCATAGGGACAGTCCAGTCATCAGGTAAGGGGCGCAAAGCGTGAATGATTTTCTAGAGCCGGGCATGTTGGTCAGGCACCCGACCAAACCCGAATGGGGGCTTGGACAGGTACAATCGGCCATAGATGGTAAAATAACCGTTAATTTTGAGCATGCGGGGAAAGTTGTGATCAACGGGGCGCGGGTTTTGCTCATACCTGAATATCACTCTTGAAACGTATAACGGGATTTAACGGTAGGCTAACACACCTAATGCGTGTGTCAAATGAGCTGACCCAACGGACATATTGCAATTTGCCCCCGCAATTCGTAAAACCCACCGCAGCTTTTCTGACGCAAGAATTGACCCACCAATGACCCTAGATGACCCCAGATTTGAACTACGGCTTGCGCAGAACGACGCCGACCTGCGGGCTGCACAACGGTTGCGCTATCAGGTGTTTGTTGAGGAACTGGGCGGCGACGGGCCGCTTGTGGATCACGAGGCGCGGCTGGAACGCGACGCATTTGACGAATTTTTCGATCATTTGCTGTTGATTGACCGCCAGCAAAATGCGGATCCTGATAATCAAGTGATCGGCGTTTACCGGTTATTACGCTGCGATATGGCTGAACGGGCGGGGCGATATTATTCCGAGGACGAATATGATCTGTCAGCGCTAAAGGCCAGCGGGCGCAAATTGATGGAGCTGGGCCGGTCCTGCGTCCATGCCGATTATCGCGGCAGCCGCGCGATGTATCATCTGTGGAGCGGGCTGGGCGCTTATGTGATCAAACATGACATTGAAGTGATGTTCGGCGTGGCCAGTTTCCATGGCACCGATATTGACGCGATCCGCGAGCCATTGGCCTATCTGCACCATAACCATCTGGCGCCCGAAAACCTGCGCGCCCGTGTGCTGGAACCGCACTTCCAGACAATGGATTTGATGCCCGCGGACCAGATCGAGGCGCGCCGCGCCCTAAAGGCGATGCCGACGCTGATCAAGGCATATCTGCGGTTAGGGGGCTTTGTCGGCGAGGGGGCGTTTATTGACCACAATTTCAACACCACAGATGTGTTCCTGTTGATGGACACCAAAATGATCAGCGAAAAACAACGCAGCATGTATACCAAAGGGCGGCGTGAATGAGCGGAACTTGGTTCCCTGAAGCTGAACCCGCCCCGGTGCATATTGGCCCGATGGGTTGGGTCAGGGTTGTCGGACGCGGCGCTCCTGTGCTGGTGGTGGTGGTGGGCGGTTTGGCCACGTTATTACTGGTGCGCCTGATCGAGCGTCCGATTTGCGGTGTGAACCGCCCGGTGACGCCCTATATCACCCAGGGTGTGTGTAAATCCGCCCTCAGGATCATGGGGATACGTCTGACGGTTGTCGGGTCTCATATGGCACATAATGGCGCTGTGGTTTCCAATCACGTCTCGTGGCTGGATATTTTTACCCTAAACGCGGCCAAGCGGATATATTTTGTGGCAAAATCCGAGGTGGCGGGCTGGCCGTTGATCGGTTGGCTGGCGCGGGCCACGGGCACGGTGTTTATTGCGCGGCGCTCGGTGGATGCAAAAATCCATCTGGATGTCTTTGCGGCGCGGCTGAACGCAGGACATAAGTTGTTGTTTTTTCCCGAAGGCACGTCAACGGACGGATTGCGGGTTATTCCATTTAAATCAACGTTGTTCGAGGCGTTCTTTGCGCAAGATTTGCGCGATGTATTGCACATTCAACCGGTTACAGTGAAATATTCGGCCCCCGCTGGCGAAGATGCACGGTTTTATGGCTGGTGGGGCGATATGGAGATGGCGCCGCATTTGTTAAAGACGCTCGCGGCCCGTAAATCGGGTGGTGTCGAGGTGATTTACCACGCCCCCGTGGCGGTGGCGGATTTTGACGGGCGCAAGGCGCTGGCGTTATATTGCGAGAAAACGGTGCGCTCGGGGTTCGGAGCGTCCGCGATTAGCTGATTGCCTCAACCAGCGTTTTAAACGCCGCCACAGGATCATCCGTGTTCCAGATTTCCTCGCCGATGGCGAAAAAGTCGGTGATAGGTGACAGGGTTTTGATCACCTCGACAGTGAGTGCGCCTTCGGCCACCACGGGCACTTCGACAACATTGCTCCACCACTCAAACAGGTCGGTTGGCGCGACCGAACCGTCACCAAGTGCTGTGTCACCGCAGGGGCCAAAGCTGACGTATTCAGCCGAGCCTTCGCCTGCGTTCATCCCGTCATGGCGCGAGGCGGCACAATAGGCACCGATGATCGCGTCATCACCCAGTTCCTTGCGGGCGTAGCGCACGGTGCGGGCGCCATCTGTCAGATGCACCCCGTCAAGACCGAGCCGGTCAACCATGATCAGGTGGTTTTCGATCACGATGGCAATATCGCGGGCGTGACAGATTTCACGGATCGCATCGCCGGCCTTAATGATCTGGTTTTCATCCTTGGTGGCCAAGGCAAGGCGCACGCAGGCCACCGGGGCCACGTCCAGCACCTGATTTAGCAGGGCGGGAAAGGTGGACAGATCAAACGTAGGCGGGGTGATCAGGTAAAGCTGGGCTTGTTCTTTTTCTTGAAATTCTTCGGTCATTTTATTGTCCTCGACTGAGTGTTGAGGCGGATATAGCGCAGGTTTTGCGGTTTGACCAC
>JAFLKA010000498.1 GCA_022712735.1 Marinosulfonomonas sp.
GTCTTCCTCGGTGGTTTCCAGCTGGCGACCGACAACATAACCCTGAATCAGTTCTGTCACCTCGGCGCCAATCATATGCGCCCCCAGCAATTCGCCGGTTTTGGCATCAAATATGGTTTTCACCATACCTTCCGCCTCGCCCAAAGCAATCGCCTTGCCGTTGCCCATAAACGGGAACCGGCCCACCTTGATCTCGTATCCCAACTCCTTGGCCTTGGCCTCGGTATAGCCCACGCTGGCCACTTGCGGCGTGCAATAGGTGCAGCCTGCAATGCTTTCGGGGCGCACCGCATGCGGTTTTTGTCCGACAATCAGTTCGGCCACCATCACACCCTCGTGGCTTGCCTTATGTGCCAACCACGGCGGGGCGGCGATGTCACCGATTGCATACAACCCATCCACACCGGTGCGACAAAATTCATCCACCACCACATGGCTACGATCCAGTTTCACCCCCAGCGCTTCCAGCCCCAGATCCTCGGTATTGCCAACAATCCCGACCGCCGAAATCACCGTGTCAAAGACATGCTTCTCGATCTTGCCACCAACCTCGATATGCGCCGTCACCTTGCCTTTTGCGCGGTCCAGCTTCTTGACCATAGATTTCTCCATAATCTTCATGCCCTGCTTCACAAACTGCTTTTTGGCGAGTTTGGAAATCTCGGCGTCCTCGACAGGCAGCACCCGATCCATCACTTCTACCACAGTAGTATCGGCACCCAAGGTGTTGTAAAAACTGGCAAATTCTATGCCAATCGCGCCAGATCCGATCACCAACAGCTTTTTGGGCATATGCGGCGGGTTCAATGCGTGCTTGTAGGTCCAGACCAGCTCACCATCGGCCTCAAGCCCCGGCAGTTCCCGTGCTCGCGCCCCTGTGGCGAGGATAATGTTCTTGGCCGTTAGCTCCTGAACACCCTTATTGGTTTTCACCGAAACGCGGTCCTTGGCGGGCAATGTCGCTGCCCCCATCACCACTGTGATCTTGTTCTTTTTCATCAAGTGGCCAATGCCGCCCGACAATTGCCCCGCCACATCGCGCGACCGCTTTACCACCGCGTCCAGATCATAATCGATCTTGCCCGCGGACAAGCCAAATTCGCCAGCCCGCTGCATCAGATGAAACACCTCGCTGGAGCGCAACAGCGCCTTTGTCGGAATACAGCCCCAGTTCAGACAAATCCCGCCCAGATGCTCGCGCTCCACAATCACCACGCGCTGCCCCAGCTGTGCCGCCCGAATTGCCGCGACATAGCCACCCGGCCCTGCCCCGACAACAATCACATCATAAGTCTCTGGTTTTGCATCTGCGGGCATAGGAATCTCTCCAGTTGATAAACTAGTTTGATATTAAACTATCCTGCAAACAGCATCAATGCGTAGGGTGCGATACCACCCAAAAAGACGGCATTCGCTTGAAATCGCAGGATAATTAATCAGCCCTGAACAGCCTGAACCGCCACGCTATAGCCGCCCTGCTCCAGAAATGCGACTTCCAGATTAGTATCACGACGCGCAAGCGCCCCGTTGCGATAGGGAAACCGTCCGAACCGGCGGATCACTTCACGATGTGCCTTGGCGTGCAGCAGGTTGGATTCACCAGTCTCGGGCATCCGCGTTTTGAACAGGCAAATACTGCGTTCCTGATCGGTCAGACATTCTGAATGCATCAGTGGAAGATAGAAAAACTGCCGCTGCGGTTCGGCTATTTTCAAATCCCACTTTTTCTCGATCGCTTTTTTAGCCGCACAGCGCGCCATTTTATCGGTGGAAAAAGCATCGCCGTTTTCACGAAACATATTGCGGGGAAACTGATCAACCACAATCAGATAGGCCAGCATAGTGGCGGGCCTTAACTTCCAGTCCGCAAGGCCCCCATCGCGGGCCTCTTCCCATGTCGCTAAAAACCGCTCGCGAATTGCTGCGTCAACCGCATCATCCGCCATATACCACCCTTTTGGCCCAACTTCGTTCAGCCAAAAATCTGTCACCTCACTGGGGTTAAGCATGGACGACTCCCTTGCACAATGCTTCCCTATTAAAAAGGACCGTTGCAAAACTTTCATGATTTGGCAACAACCTTTTTCAATCATTCGTTAACGTGTTGTTTTCTTCCTCCAGTGCCGCCTCGATAAACACCTCTTGTGCCAGCTCGACGGCCACGGGGGATGCAGACGGGGTGATGGGGGCGTAGCTGCCGGTTTCATCAACCGGTGTTGCGGCGCGTTGGGTCATCCGGTAGGCAGCATATCCGGCCAGTGCAAACATCAGCCCTGCAATAAACAAAAAGAACCCGCCAGGCCCGACCTGGCCCATTAACCAGCCGATAATCAGTGGCCCCATGATCGCCCCCAACCCGTTGATAAAGATCAGACCACCCGAGGCCGCCGCCATGTCCTCATGCTCCAGAAAATCATTGGTATAGGCAATCAGCAGCGCATAAAGCGGGTTGGTCATGCTGCCGAGCAAAAAGGCAGCCGCCAGCAGCGCGGTGAAATTCTGCTCAAAGACAAAGCCCAATATCGCCCCCATCCCGCCAAGCAGCGAAATCCCCATGATCAACACGCGGCGGTCCATCCGGTCTGAAATCCAGCCGATCGGATATTGCATGACCAAAGCGCCAATAAAAATGGCCGAAACAAAGGTCGATATTTGCCCCAGCGTCATGCCCGCCTCAGAGCCAAACACCGCCGACATGCCAAATTGCGCCGAAAACACCCCACCCATCAAAAACATGCCGACACAGCCCAATGGCGACATCGTGTATAGTTCCCGCAGGCTCATCGGTTTTGTGGTTTCAAAGGCCGGTGTCGGGCTGATCGACAACAGGATCGGCGCGAATGATATTGAAACCGCGACCGAGGATATCACGAACAACACATATCCTGATGGATCGCCCATCGCCACCATGCCCTGCGCCGTAACGATCCCCGCCATTTGCACGATCATATACAAGGACAGCGCCTTGCCGCGGTTCTCGTTGGTGGCGGAATTGTTCAGCCAGCTTTCTGCCGTCACATAAACGCCGGAAAAGCAAAACCCGATTACTACGCGCCCCAGCGCCCAGGCTGCTGGATGGGTGAACACCGGATAAAGGATCAGAACCGCCGAAATAAACGACGCTAGGGCGGCAAACACCCGCACATGGCCCACGCGGCGGATCAGGTCAGGCGTCATTCTGGATCCGCCCAGAAAACCGACGAAATAGGCCGACATCACCACAGACATGGCAAAAGGCGGGAACCCTTCCAACCCGCCACGCACCCCTAGCAACGTGCCTTGCAGCCCGTTGCCGATCATCAACAGCAGCATGCCCAGCAGCAACGCCCACGAGCTTCTCAGCACTTGTAACATGTTGTTTCTCCGCGCGGTTTTTCAGGTGATTATCCTGGCGGCGTCCAAATAGATTCGCTACCTATACGGCGACGCTTTAACGTCGCGTTTGGCCCGAGGGAAACAAAATCGACGCATCGCCATAAGAAAAGAACCGGTAACCTTGCGTGATCGCGTGTTTATAGATGTCGCGCACCGCCTGCGTGCCCATCATTGCCGACACCAGCATCATCAATGTGGATTTGGGCAGGTGGAAATTGGTCATCAACGCGTCCGCCACCAGAAACCTGTATCCGGGCCGGATGAAAATATCGGTGGTGCCGCGCCACGGCTGCAACTGACCATCTGCACTAGCGGCACTTTCAATCAGGCGCAGCGCCGTGGTGCCGACCGGAATAACCCGCCCGCCGGACCTATGCGTCGCATTCACCTCAATTGCCGCTTGCTGGCTGACATCGCCCCATTCCGAATGCATCTTGTGCTGGCTCACGTCATCCACTTTGACCGGCAGGAACGTGCCCGCCCCGACATGCAGCGTCACATGGGTAAAATCGACACCCTTGGCAGCGATCTGCGCCAACAGATCATCGTCAAAATGCAGCGATGCCGTGGGGGCCGCCACCGCCCCTTTATGGCGGGCAAAAACCGTCTGATAGTCCTGTTTGTCCTGCGCATCGGCTGGTCGTTTGGCCGCGATATAGGGCGGCAAAGGCATTGCACCCGCCTGTGCCAAAGCGGCGTCGAAATCATCGCCCGTCAGATTGAACCGCAAAATCGCGGTTCCGTCCACCTTCTCGGTCAGCGTGGCCGACAGGCCGTCCGAAAACACCACATCCTCGCCAACCTTTAGCTTTTTCAAAGGCTTGACCAGCGCCATCCAACCACCATCTGGTTGCGGCTCCAGCAATGTCACCTCGATCTTCGCCGAAACCGCCCCTTGCGCACTCATCCGGTGACGCAGCCCGAACAGGCGCGCAGGGATCACCTTGGTGTCGTTCAGCACCAACCGGTCCCCTGCCCGCAAAACATCAGGCAAATCAGATACCCGCTGATCCACAATCGCGTCACCATGCGCCACCAGCATGCGCGCCGAAGTGCGGGGCCGCGCGGGTCGCGTGGCGATCAACGCCTCTGGCAACTCAAAATCAAAATCGGACAGCTTCATTCTTCAACTTTCGGTGGCGGACGTTTGAACAGTTCGCGGAACATCCCCGGCGTCAGGATCGACAAAGGATTAACCCGCACCTTGGGATCCGCCGCCTTGCCGGTCATCCGGTAGTTAAACCCGAACAGCCCTTCGCCCCTACGGGTGAATATCCGGCCAATAGCGTTCAGGAAATAGATCGGTGAAATCACCCCCTGTATATCCAGCGTGCCAACCCCCAGATTATAAACCCCGTCCATCGAAACCCCCATAGAGGCGCCGATCGCACTGCCCGATGTAATAATCACCTGACGCGGGGTCAGACGGAACCGCACCTGATAATCAGCAAATACAATGCCCTGCCCGTTCAACTGCTCCAGCAACCCGATGCCACTGATTGCCCCCAGCAGATCGGCCATTGCCGGTGCCCCCCTGATCCGGATTTTTTTGCCGGACAATCGCCCGTCATACTGCCCCTCGTAGCCTTTTCGCGGGATCAGCGTTAAATCCATGCTGCCGCCCCGAACCGAGTCCAGAACACCGGCGGCGCGAAACACAGCCCCTGCATCCTTGGATTTTATCCGGAACGAACTGCCCCCCTTGGATGGCACCACAACCCCCGAAATAGGCGCCTTGCCGTTGAGCCGAGCGGTAAAATCACCGGTAAAGCCTGCCCGCCGCGTAAATACGCCGCGAAATCCGGTCAGGGTGATGCCCTCGGATACAATCAACCGGTCCAGCGCCACGGTCAGCGTGCCGCCCGCACCGGCCCCCGATGATCCGCTGCCAAATGTGGTTTTGCGCGTGTCGATAAGGCCGCCAGACACCTTGACCGAAGGTGTTGCACCGCGCCCGCGCCCGATCAGTTCAATCGGTGCATCCAGCCACCCAGCAAGGCGCACCCGCGAGAACCGCGCCGATTTCAGCCCCCCGTCAGCCGTCAACGTCACCTCACCCACGGCCCGCAATCCCGCGCCCTCGATCACCAGTTTGTCAATACGCGGCGGCGAGCCAAGCGTGCCAACAACCTCGAGCCGTCCTTTGCCGTTTTTAGGCAGCGACCAACCCAGATCGGCCAACCGCAGGCCCACACGGTTCAAATCCGAAACCAGCCGGAATTTTGATGCCTGCCCACGGCGTAAATCAATCTCGATCCGCCCCAGACCGGCCCCCGACACACTGCCCTTGGGCAGGCCGATGCCAAATTCGGTGACAAAGCGCTGTGACAGCTCGACCGTGCCTTCAAGCCGCGATATGCCAGCATGTTCCGGCCCCATCTGCTGGTGCCACTTGCCCTGCACCGGCACTTGTCCCAGCTGACCAGCACCCGAGATTTCAACATCGTCGGGGGTTGCGGTCAGGGCCAGTTCGGGGGCCGTCAGAACCCGCCCCTCGACCAGCTTTGTGCTGCGCACATTAAACAGCGTGGCAGCCACATCGTAATCCACATCGTTGATCAGTATTTTCTTGACCAGCCGCAGCCGGATTTCGCCCGTAACATCGGCCTGCCCAGTCGCCAGATCAATTGGTTGTCCGGCCTTGGTCATCACCTTGAATGGCGGCTGATCCAGCAGCGACATTACCGCCTGTATCGGTCCCCGCGCCCGTAGACTAACAACCGCAGGCGGCCCTTTAATGTTGATATCCGGTATCTGGAAAACAGTGCCGCTCACATCCAGCGCACCGCCCGCTGGCGCCGTCACCTGCCCTTTTTCGACCACCACAGTCAGCAGTCCGGCAGCAATAGCGCCATGTCCCGCGCCGTTTTTAACCGGCGGCAGGGTTTTCATATATCGCACATCGGCACCATCAAATTCATAGCCAAGCGCAAAGACCGGTTTTTCGCCGGTATTCACCCGTAACGATCCGTTTACATTAAATATTCTGGCACTGTTCACATTGCTTTCGATCCAGTCGCGGGTGCCGGGAATGGCGGCAAGCGGCCATAGGGCCACCAGCCGGTCCGGCGCGATCTCGTTCACTTTGGCGTCCATCACCACATGCCAGCCCGTAGTGTTTGCCTTGATCTCGCCTTTGACCAGATAGCTGTGCGCCCCGTCCTCGACCACGGCCTGCCCGATCGACAGCGTGAACGGATCCAGCCGCAGCCGCATATCCACGGCCCCGCCCGAGATCACCACAGGTGCGGCGAATATTCCTTCGGGGTTCACCACCCCCTCGAGTATCCGGAACTGCCCCAACATCACCGCCGGAACCCCGTCAGTGACCTCGCGCAAATAGGCTTGGCCCTCGGCCACCACCAGACCCGCCTCGGTTTTCACCGACAGTTCGTCAAACCGGATTTTTTGCGTCGCCGGATCAAACCCGAAATAGGCACGGCCTGAATTGAACGCAATCGCGCGCGCATCATCGGTGGGGCGCAATGACCCTTCGCCGATCTCCAAAGTGCCGTTCATTTCCCCCAGCAGCCCGTCTTCGCCAATTTCGGCCCGCAGCGCGCCCGAAATCGGCGCATCCAACACCTCGAGCCATGCCATCGCCGGTATCTGGCTGGCCAGATCACGCGCCGCAACCTGTTCAATAACTGCCCCGAAACTGGCACCCGCTGATCCTTTTTGCGTCTGAAACGTCATTTCT
>JAFLKA010000231.1 GCA_022712735.1 Marinosulfonomonas sp.
GCGAAGGCCCAGCGCCAGCCAGATCAGCAGGGTCACGGCAAAGGTCACCACGAACAGTTTGAAGATCAGCTCGTTGACCTTTTCATTGGCGGTCTCGCCATAGTTGCGGGTGACTTCGACGTGGATGTTATCGGGGATCAGGGTGCCTTTTAGGCGCTCAATATAGGTCAGAATATCGTTGGCCACCGAAACGCCATTGGTGCCGCCTTTTTTGGCCACCGCGATGGTGATAGCAGACGCACCGATGGGCGCACGCTCATCAACGTGGTCCTGGCCCTCATGAGCGCCATAGGCGGGGCCGGTATAGTAGGACACAAGGCTGTTTGCGTCATCGGTGCTTTCGGTCACCAGCGCCACATCACGGATATAGATCACTTGCCCGTCTTGCGAGCCGATCATCAGGTTTTCAATGTCACGGGCGTTTTGCAGGAATGATCCGGTTTGCAAAGAAAAGGTGTTTTGCCCCACTTCAATCGCCCCGACCGAGCGTTCGGAATTGGCGTTGCGGATGGTTTGGGCCAACTGGTCAAGGCCAATGCCGAAACCGGCCAGCCGTTCGGGGAAAATCTCGACACGGATCGCGTTGGAACGCCCGCCAACAATAAAGCTCTGCGAGGTGCCGTCGACCTCTTTCAGGCGTTGCATTACATCCAGACCCAGCGAGCGCAGACCGGCTTCGTCCATCTGGTGTGACCACAGCGTCAGGGTAACAATCGGCACATCGTCCACGCCTTTGGGGCGGATCAACGGGTGCGACACGCCGGGCGGGATGCGGTCCAGATTGGACTGGATCTTGTCATTCAGTTTGACCAGCGATGGTCCAAGCTCTTCTCCGACCTCGAACTGCACCGTGACCATCGCGCCATCACGATGCGACACGGAATAGACGTGTTTAACGCCTTGAATTTCGGACATCATCCGCTCTAGCGGATCAGTGGCGAGCGATGCCACCTGATTGGCGGACGCGCCATGATACGAGAAGAAAATATCGACCATCGGCACGGAAATTTGCGGGTCTTCCTGACGTGGTGTCAGGATCAGACCCATGATGCCTAACCCAAGGCACGCAACCAGCAACAGCGGCGATAGCGGTGAATTGATGAACATTCTGGCAAGGCTGCCAGCCATCCCCAGCTTGGGACGCTTGGCTTCATCGGCACCGGTATCCGGTTGGTTATTTTCTTCGGTAGCTATGGCGTCCTCCCTTCTGGTCGGGTTGTGCCGAACTTTCGCCGGCTTTTTACCCTATCCTGTTGTTATTTCGGTTATTCCCCTGAAATCAGGTTGGCGGGCGGGTTCAGGATAACCTGTTCGCCCCCGTTCAATCCTGACACCACCGATATGCGGCCATCAGGCAATGGATAGCCGACGCGCACCAACCGCAGGGACGGGTGCCCGTCCTCAAGCACAAAGACCGACGGCAGACTGCCGCGCCAGATCAGGGCCTCGTTTGGAATAGCGTGGCCGGTGCGCGGCGGGATTGATGCGTCGGGCACAGTGACCTCGACATACATGCCCGGTCCACCCGGTGTGTCATAAGGCAGATCAAACTTGACCCGCACGGTGTGGCGTTTTGGATCGGCCACTGGAAAAATCTGCGCCACTTTGGCGTCGACCGTGGCACCGCCCACATCCAGACGGGCCGGAACGATCATGCCCTCAGATAGACCAGCTGCCAGACGCACCGGAATTTCGGCGTCAATGCGCAGGTAATCGGTAAAGGCGTAGGTGATCAGCGGCATGCCGGGCTGAACCGTATCGCCGACCTCGACCATTTTGTTGATCACAATGCCATCAAACGGCGCGATGGACCGCGTGTCGCGCACCCGTGTGTCCAGCGCTTCCAGATTGGCCTGCGCCTGCATCAAGGCACTTTGTGCCTGATTGATGCCGACACCGCGGGCGTAAAGGTCGGCCTGACGTTCCACACCGGTGTTGGTCATGCCCAGTGAATCAGAAAACCCACGGGTAAAGAACTGATCAAACGTTGACGGGATACCCATGCCGGGAATACCGGTCATCGAATTTGTGCGGGGCGCATAGAGTTCGCGTGAATACTGCATTTGCGAGTTGCGCAGAGTGGCTTCGGCCTGATTGATCTGCGCCAGCGCGGCGCGGCGCTGGGCCTGAATGCCGTCGTCCCCGATTTGCAGCAACACATCGCCCGCTTTGGCGCGGTGCCCTTCAACGCCTGCCAAAAACGTCACGCGTCCCGGGCTTTGGGCGGTCAGTGTCACCTGCTTGAACGGGATAACCGTGCCGCCAACCGTGGCTTCGCCGCCGGTGGTGGTGGTTGAAACAGGGGCGGTTTGATAGCTGCCCTCGGATTGGGCGTGACTGATCGAGGCCGTTAGCAGGGGGGCGGCACATAGTGTGGCTACCAAAACGTAGAATGATGATTTCATCCGGACTGTCTTCCGCATATCGCTCCCCATTTGTTGCACCTAATAAAGGTTGTGTAATAATTCCTGTCGCAATCAGACTGATTTGAAAAGATATAACGCAATTTTAGCAATATATCAAAATATTCATATATGAATAATCTTACAGATTTCTTTTACGGCCTTGCCTGGCGCTGGGCGGCCAGATTCTAGTCCCGTAAAATTGTATGAAAACACCTTTTTTATATGGCTATGGTCTGTAGGTGCATGACGCTGATCATGATGTCGTAGGACAGAGACGCTCGATCGGGACAAACCATGTAATCCAGCCGGTTTTGTCAAAATGACTAAACGAAGGTCAAGATGCAGTCAGTCGGAAACGGGTGAAAAGGCACAAAGTGATTCGCCCACCTAGAAGGGGAATGCATTGCCCCACATATAGGACATCGGGTTGGACATGGCATAGGTTGCCTGACCGATATCATAGGTCATCCGGTTCATGTTGGTCGCCATGTTGTTCATTGCGCCAGACAGCGTTTCCATTGTGCCAGTCATCGAACCCATGTTTTCGTTCATAACGGCGATGTTCTGGTTCATCGTCGACATGCTGGTGCTCATGCTGTGCATGTCATCTGCCATGCTAACTTGAGTGCCGACCATCGTTTTAATGCTCTCGTTTAGTTCCGTCATGATGTCGGTCATGGTGAAAACTTGTTGCGCCATTCCATACATCACCCAAGTAAATACAGCCATTACAATCACGATCAACAATGTTGTCAGGCCGATAAAACGTCCGCTGTTTACACGTCTATACATTCGCTGTGCTCTCGCTTTGCTGGACGTGCATCAGGACGCCGCGGGTGGTGTGATGTCGGGCTGGAAAACCGGCACGGTCACAGAAACATTCAAATACTCATATTATAAAATGCGAATATTGTTAAGTGTTTCCGGTTTTATTGATTCGAGAGGCAATATTTCGGCTCCTAATCGGGGGTTCCTGTGCCCAATGGTGCCGAATTTCACATGCTTGGGTCAACAAGGCACGCCAAAACCGACGCAAAAGGTCGTGAACATTGCATTAAGTGCCGTCGAGCTGTTGCATTACGCTGCGCCATTCGTTTTACTCATCTCCTAGAGCGCAGGATAACCTGCCGGATATAAAATAGGGAGCCGCCTAGTGGCTATGACCGACTCGGATGCCGCGTATGTCGAATTCGACCACGTGCAGAAAAGTTACGACGGCGAAGTGCTTGTTGTAAAAGACCTGAACCTGAAAATTGCCAAAGGCGAGTTTGTCACCATGCTCGGGCCTTCGGGATCTGGCAAAACGACCTGCCTGATGATGTTGGCGGGATTCGAGACAGCAACCCATGGTGAAATCATGCTGGGCGGTGTTTCGATCAATGACATCCCGCCGCACAAACGCGGCATTGGCATGGTGTTTCAATCCTACGCCCTGTTCCCGCATATGACGGTGGGTGAAAACCTGTCGTTCCCGTTGGAAGTGCGCGGCATGGGCAAGGACGAGCGCGAGACCAAAGTTAAGCGCGCGCTGGACATGGTGCAGATGGGTGATTTCGCACAACGCCGCCCCGCACAACTGTCCGGTGGGCAGCAACAACGTATCGCGCTGTCCCGTGCGCTGGTGTTTGAGCCGAAAGTCGTTTTGATGGATGAGCCATTGGGCGCGTTGGACAAACAGTTGCGCGAACGGATGCAGTTCGAGATCAAGCATTTGCACGAGAGCCTCGGCATCACCGTGGTCTATGTAACGCACGACCAATCCGAAGCCCTGACCATGTCGGACCGCGTGGCGGTGTTTGATGATGGCCGTATTCAGCAGCTGGCCTCGCCCGAAGATCTGTACGAGCGCCCTGAAAACAGCTTTGTTGCGCAGTTCATTGGCGAGAATAACAAACTGCATGGCACCGTGCAGTCGCTGAAAGGCGACATTGCCACAATCAAACTGGACAACGGCGGCACATGTGCGGCTTTGGCGGTGAATTGCGGTGAGGTTGGCGCGAAAACGCTGATTTCGATCCGCCCTGAACGGGTGACGATCACCAAAAAGGCCGGGCCGAATTCGACTTCGGCACAAGTTCTGGAGCTGATCTATCTGGGTGATCACATCCGTTGCCGCCTGAATGTGCATGGCAATGACGAGTTCATCGTGAAGGTTCCCAATGCCGCGGGCCACAAACATCTGGTCGTTGGCGAAACAACACAAATCACATGGGATGCGAAAGACGCGCGCGCCCTTGATACGCTATAATAATCTGAACGATAGGGGCGGATAACGCCCTGACAACACAACTGAGAAGTTCATGTAATAAGGGAGAAAACACATGAAAAAGACACTAATCCTAACAACGGCCCTGACCGGCTTTGCTTTTGCGGCCACCGCTGCCGAAGTGACCGTCATGTCATGGGGTGGCGCTTACACGAAATCGCAAGTGGAAGCCTATCATAAACCATTCACCGCCGAGACCGGCATCACTGTGAATTCAGTCGACAGCGACAACCCTGCAACGCCAATCAAGGCGCAAGTTGAAGCTGGCAACGTGACAGTTGACGTCGCCGACATCGAATTCTCGGACGCGATCCGTTTGTGCGACGAAGGTTTGCTGGAAGAAATCGATCACTCAATGCTGCCAGCGGCACCTGATGGCACATCTGCGGCTGACGATTTCATTGATGGCGCGTTGCAAGATTGCGCTGTTGCCAACATCGTTTGGTCCACAGTGTTTGCTTACAACACAGCAAACAATGACGGCGAACCGACATCGATTGCCGACTTCTTTGACCTGGAAAAATTCCCGGGCAAACGTGGTTTGCGCAAATCTGCCAAAGCAACGCTTGAAATGGCGCTGATGGCGGACGGCGTTCCGGCTGGCGAAGTTTACGGTCTGATGGCCACTTCCGAAGGTATCGACCGCGCATTTGCCAAACTGGACACCATCAAAGGCGACGTCGTCTGGTGGGAAGCCGGAGCACAACCACCACAGCTGCTGGCCGATGGCGAAGTTGTAATGTCGACCGCCTATAACGGTCGTATCTTTAACGCTGCCATTGCTGAAAATCAGCCTTTGGTCGTGGTTTGGGACGGTCAGATCCTTGATTTCGATCTGTTCGTAATCCCCAAAGGGGCGCCGAACAAAGAAGAAGCGATGAAGTTCATTGCGTTCTCGACCAGCACCTCGGCGCTGGCTGCACAGGCAAGCTACATTTCCTACGGTCCTGCGCGTAAATCTTCGGGCGCATTGGTCGGGAAATATTCCGACGGCACAACCGATATGGGCCCACACATGCCCACAGCCGAAGCCAACCTTGGCAACGCGCTGGTCAACAACTTTGAATTCTGGGTTGACCATGACGCCGAGCTGAACGAGCGTTTTAACGCTTGGCTGGCTAACTAAGCAGATACGGCGCGGCGCGGGGATTTTCTCGCGCCGCCCACACTTACCAACAGGTTGATGAACTCATGGCTGATAGCACAACAAACCTAGAAACCGGCCTGACCACGGCTGACGGCAAACCGCTGAAACAGGCACTGGCGCACGCCCAGTCCCGTTCCCGTCGCCGCGCGTTTATGCTGGTGTTGCCGCTGCTGTTGTTCATCCTTGTGACATTCATTCTACCGATCGGGCAGATGCTGCACCGGTCTGTGTTTAACGACGGCTTCACCACCCACCATGATCTGGGCACCCGCGTGGACACGCCGATTATGGTTAATCTGGCGGCGTGGTTCGACGAAAACCCCCAAGGGGTTGTGCCGGATGAGGCAGCTTACAGCGCACTTGTCACCGATCTGATCGAGCTAAAACGCCTAAAGGCGCCGGGGTCGGCGGGCACGCGGATCAACTATGGGCTGGCCGGATCGCGGTCCCTGTTCACGCAGGGCGCCCGCAAAGCCGCCAAGCTGGAAGCGCCGTTCAAAGAGGCCTTGATCGGGGTCAGTGCCAAATGGGAAAACCCAAAGCTGTGGCAAGTGATGCGCAGCGCATCCTCCTCCTATACCGGCGCTTTTTATCTGGCTGCGGTTGACCGCACGCAGGACGCAGATGGCGATGTTACGCGGGTCGAGGAAAACCGCCGCGTATACGTGAAACTGTTTGCCCGCACGTTGGGGGTGTCATTGCTGATCACCTTTCTTACGTTCATTCTGGCCTACCCAATCGCGCACCTGCTGGCCACGCTGCCGCTGCGCTATTCCAATCTGTTAATGATCTTTGTGCTGCTGCCGTTCTGGACTTCGCTATTGGTGCGAACCACCAGCTGGATGATCCTGCTGCAAAGTCAGGGGGTGCTGAATGATGCGATGGTTGGCTCTGGTTTGCTGGACGAGGCGAACCGGATACAGATGATGTATAACAAAACCGGCACCATTGTGGCGATGACGCATATTCTGCTGCCCTTCATGGTGCTGCCTTTGTATTCGGTGATGCGCCCGATCAACCCGTCCTATGTGCGGGCTGCGCGCTCGCTGGGGGCAACCAGCTGGACCGCATTCCGGCGGATATATTTCCCGCAAACCGTGCCGGGGATCGGGGCGGGTGCCTTGCTGGTTTTCATCCTTGCGGTTGGCTACTACATTACGCCAGCGCTGGTGGGCGGGGCCGATGGCACGCTGATTTCAAACCTGATCGCCTTTCACATGACAAAATCGCTGAACTGGTCGATGGCCGCAGCCCTTGCGTCGCTGCTGCTGGGCGGCATTCTGATCCTCTACTGGCTGTATGACCGGCTGGTGGGCATCGATAATCTGAAACTGGGATAACGCACATGGGTTTACCAAGTTACGCCTCACCGCTGGAACGTATCTGGCACTACACGTATCTGACGCTTTGCGCGCTGATCTTTCTGTTCCTGATCGCGCCAATCCTGATCGTGATACCGCTGTCGTTTAACGCCCAGCCCTATTTCACCTTCACCAAAGAGATGCTGGCGCTGGATCCGGCAGGCTATTCAACCCGCTGGTATGACCTGCTGCTGACCTTCGGGATGAACGCACCTGATGTGGCCCGCGATAGCGCGTGGTGGGCGGATGCGTGGGAAAACGCGAACTGGATCAAGGCGACGAAAAACTCGATTATAATAGGGTTCTTTGCCACCATTCTGGCCACGGTTCTGGGCACGGTGGCCGCTTTGGGGCTGTCCAAACCCGACATGCCATATCGGCGCCCGATCATGGCGATGCTGATCTCACCGATGATTGTGCCGATCATCATCACCGCAACGGGGCTGTTTTTCTTCTACTCGAAAATCGGCATCAGTCACTGGTCGATCTTTGGCTGGGAAATTCCCTATCTGGGCGTCATTCTGGCCCACGCCACGCTGGGCATTCCGTTTGTTATTATCACGGTAACGGCGACCTTGGTCGGGTTCGATCACTCGCTGACCCGCGCTGCGGCCAACCTTGGGGCCAACCCGCGCACCACATTTTTCAAAATCATCATGCCGCTGATCCTGCCAGGGGTGATTTCAGGGGCATTGTTCGCCTTTGTCACCTCGTTTGACGAAGTGGTAGTGGTGCTGTTCATCGGTGGTCTGGACGAGCAAACCATCCCGCGCCAGATGTGGAACGGGATCCGTGAGCAGATCAGCCCGGCGATCCTGTCTGTGGCGACGATCCTTGTGATCATCTCGACCATGTTGCTGGCAACGGTGGAATTGCTGCGACGCCGCAGTGAGAAACTGCGCGGGATCACACCACACTAGCCGCCGGAAACTAGCACCGGAATTTTTCAAAAATTCCGAATATAATTCCTTCAAGGAATTATAGCCCCCGTCTAGCTGTGCCCCCAGTCGTCAGGATCAAGCGAGTTGTTTGGCGACAGGCCAATCACATCACCATCCGTCGTGCACCCCAGCCCCAGCACGGTGCGGTTGGCATAATTGAA
>JAFLKA010000412.1 GCA_022712735.1 Marinosulfonomonas sp.
GGTTTCGCAACCGTGTGTTCACCGAGGTCGAGCAGCGCAAGGCCGAACGCCGCAAGGATGTAGCGGGCACCTATGCCAAACGCTGGGCCGCCAAAGAGGCTTGTTCCAAGGCGTTGGGCACTGGTTTGCGGATGGGGATCAGCTGGCGCGATATGGCGGTTAGCAATCTGGAAACGGGACAACCCGTGATGGCGGTGACAGGGTGGGCCAAAGAACGGCTGGAGGCGATGACACCGGATGGGCATGAGGCGATTATTCATGTGACCCTGACCGATGATCACCCGTGGGCGCAGGCCTTTGTGATCATAGAAGCGTGCCCCAAAACTTGACGCCCTAAAACTTGACTCTCGCCCCCCCGCACATCATGTAGCGCTAAAGCGTTTCGCGTATCAGGTGAATCACTTTACCCACCGAACGCATTTGTTCCACAAACGCTGCCTCGTTGGTCAAAGTGATGCCCTGATCCAAAGTAAACGCGAAACGCTGTAAACACATAACCGAGCAGGAATATTCAGGATCATGGCAAGCAAAGCAGAGAAGCCGGACGGCATCTGGGAACTTATCAAAACAGTGTTTTGGGCGCTGATCATCGCAGGCGTTTTCCGCACCCTGTTTTTTCAACCGTTCTGGATTCCATCAGGGTCAATGAAAGACACACTGCTGATCGGCGATTTCCTGTTTGTCAATAAAATGGCCTATGGCTATTCTAGGCATTCCTGCCCGCTTTCCGCCTGCCCATTTTCTGGCCGTATCATGGGGTCGGAACCGGAGCGCGGCGATGTGGTGGTGTTCCGGCACCCCGTAAATGGCCAGGATTTCATCAAGCGTTTGATCGGTCTGCCCGGTGACAAGGTGCAGATGAAAGATGGTGTGCTGCATATCAATGGGGATGCCGTGAAGCTGGAGCCAGCGGGCGTATTCGAGGAATTGTATGAGAAACAAGGCCCGCAGGGTGGTTTCCCGCGTTGTGAAACCACGACAGGCACGGGCGGGATGTGCCCTAAATCACGGATGACTGAAACGCTGCCAAATGGTGTGGCGCACAGTATTCTGAATATAACAGATCAGCCTAAGGACCATACGGGAATTTACACTGTGCCCGAAGGCAACTTTTTCTTTATGGGCGATAACCGCGATAATTCCACCGACAGTCGGTTTGATCCGAATGCGGGCGGGGTTGGCTATGTGCCGTTTGAAAACATCATTGGCCGTGCGGACCGGATTATGTTCTCGTCTGCTGGCCGGTCGCTGTTCTATTTCTGGACATGGCGCTCGGATCGCTTCTTTAAGGCGGTCGAGTGAAACTGTCCTCAGAACTAAAGGCCTTTGCGGGCCGGATTGGTTACACGTTCAAACGGCCCGAGCTTTTGCATCGGGCCGTTACCCATTCGTCGATGTCGTCGCCAACCCGCGATGATAACCAGCGCATGGAATTTTTGGGTGACCGCGTGTTGGGCCTGGTGATGGCCGAGGCGTTGTTCTTGGCGGATGCAACGGCAACCGAAGGCCAGATGGCGCCGCGTTTTAATGCGCTGGTGCGCAAAGAAGCCTGCGCCGATGTGGCGCGGGAATTCGATTTGGGCGCGGTGCTGAAACTGGGCCGCTCCGAGATGTTATCAGGTGGGCGGCGCAAGGAAGCGCTGCTGGCCGACGCGATGGAAGCGGTGATATCGGCGGTCTATCTGGATGGCGGATTTGACGCGGCCAAGGCATTGGTTTTACGCCTGTGGGGCAAGCGGGTGTCGGCGGTAGATGCAGATGCGCGGGATGCGAAAACCGCGTTGCAGGAATGGGCGCAAGCGCGCAAACTGGCCCCGCCTGCCTATGTGGAAACGGGCCGCAGCGGGCCGGACCATGCGCCGGTGTTTACCATCGAGGCGCGGTTGGAAAACGGGGCGGTTGAAGCCGCCACAGCAAATTCAAAACGACAGGCCGAACAGGCCGCGGCCAAGGTTCTGTTGGCCCGATTGGAGAATATGGAATGACAAAAACACGCGCCGGATTTGTGGCCCTGATAGGCGAGCCAAATGCAGGTAAATCAACGTTGTTGAACCGCATGGTCGGGGCCAAGGTTTCGATTGTGACGCACAAGGTGCAAACCACCCGCGCCCGTATTCGCGGCGTGGCGATGGAGGGCGAGGCACAGCTGATTTTCGTTGACACGCCGGGTATATTTTCCCCGCGTCGTCGTCTGGATCGCGCGATGGTTGCGGCCGCGTGGAGCGGGGCGGCGGATGCCGATCTGGTGGTGCTGCTGATCGAGGCACATCGCGGGGTGACCGAGGGTGTGAAGGTGATTTTAGGCGCGCTGAATGAACGTGCCGGTGGGCGCCCTGTAGCGCTGGCGATTAATAAGATCGACAAGGTCAAAGCAGATAAATTGCTCGCTTTGAGCCAAGAATTGAACAGTTTGTACAATTTTACCGAAACGTTCATGATTTCCGCTGAAAAGGGCCACGGCGTTGATCATTTGCGCAAATGGCTGGCTGGCGAAGTTCCGGAGGGTCCGTGGTTATATCCCGAGGACCAGATCGCGGATTTGCCGCTGCGGATGATCGCCGCTGAAATGACCCGCGAGAAACTGACGCTGCG
>JAFLKA010000168.1 GCA_022712735.1 Marinosulfonomonas sp.
GTGGGACGGGCGCCCGTCGCTTGGCGGTGTCTGGGTCGCACACCCTGACGTGGCAGACCCCGAGCGGGTGATTATCCGCAACACAACCAACGGCAAGTTCGTTATTGGCGCGTTGTTCCGCCGCGAGCGCGAAAATCCGGGCCCCAAGCTTCAGATATCATCTGATGCGGCTGATGCGCTTGGTATGTTGGCCGGTCAGCCGGCAAAACTGAACGTCACGGCCCTGCGCCGTGAAGAAGTGGCCGAAGAAACGCCGACGCCAAGCGATCAAACGCTGGACGCTCCGGAAACCATTGACGAAACCACGCTTGATCCGATTGCCTCGGCAGCGGCCGCGATTGATGCGGCAGATGGCACTCCTCCGGCAACAAAACCGACACCTGCTCCGAAACCGGCATCTTCGTTGACCAAACCCTATATCCAGCTGGGTATTTTCAGCGTTAAATCCAACGCCACCAGAACGGCTGACAACATGCGCAAGGCCGGTATGGTGCCCGTTGTCAAAGAGCAAACCAGCAGTGGTAAAACCTTCTGGCGTGTTCTGGTCGGACCTGCTGGCAACAGCTCGGACCGGGCAGTATTGCTGAAGAAAATCAAAGCACTAGGGTTTTCTGACGCCTATTTCGTAACCAACTAGCAACGGAAAAAACCACCGATGAATTTGCGTGCCCTGCCCCTGATTGCCCTTCTGGTCACGCTACTGGCCTCCTTGCCTCTGCGGGCCCAATTCGACACGCGGGCAACGGCGGCCTATGTGATCGACCACACCACTGGCACGGTGCTACTGACCAAAGACCCCGACTTGCCGCTGCCGCCCGCGTCCATGTCCAAGCTGATGACCTTGAACATGGTGTTCGAGGCGTTGAAAGACGGACGTTTGCGTCTGGATGACAAATTGCCGGTCTCGCAACACGCGATGGATTATCAGGGCTCGACCATGTTCCTGAACACATCCGACCGCGTGCGGGTCGAGGACTTGATCCGCGGTGTCATCGTGCTCTCTGGCAATGATGCGTCGGCGGTTCTGGCCGAGGCGCTTTCAACAGACGGTTCTGAGGCCGGATTTGCGCGGATGATGACGAAACGCGCCGCCGAGCTGGGCATGACCAATTCGCATTTCACCAACTCTAACGGCTGGCCCCAAGCTGGCCACCGGATGAGCGTGCATGATCTGGCCATTCTAGCCGATAGGCTGATCACCGAGTTCCCTACATTTTACCCGCTGTTCGCTGAAACCGAATTTCTGTTTGATGGCCGCGCCCCACAAAACAAATCCAACCGCAACCCGTTGTTGAAACTGGGCATTGGCGCGGATGGCCTCAAAACCGGCCACACCTCCGAGGCCGGTTACGGGCTGGTCGGGTCAGCCAAACAGGGCGGTCGGCGGATCGTCTTCGTGATCTCGGGTATGCAAAGTGCTGCGGCCCGCGCCGAAGAGGCCGAACGCATCGTCAACTGGGCATTCCGCCAGTTTGTCGAGAAAAAGGTCGCGTCCGAGGGCAATTTAATCGCCCAAGCAGATGTCTGGATGGGTGATTCAACGCGTGTTGGTCTGGTCGCGCCCACGGATTTACTGCTGCTGGTGCCCGCCCTGAACCAGAACGCACTAGACGCGTCGGTCAGCTACCAAGGCCCGATTGAAGCCCCGATTGAAAAGGGTCAGCAGATCGCCGAACTGGTGATTAAACGCGACGGAATGCCTGATGCCCGACTGCCGCTTGTGGCAGATCGCACCATACCACGCGGCGGCTTTTTGCCCCGCATTCGAACAGCCGCCAAAATGCTGTTACAACAAGTTGCCGGAGGCGCACAGGACCTGTTGTAATGATACGCGGAATATTCATCACATTTGAAGGCATTGATGGCTCGGGGAAATCTTCGCAAGCACAACTGCTGGCCGAAACCTTGAAAACGCTAGGCCATGAAACCCTGCGAACCCGCGAGCCGGGGGGCAGCGAAGGGGCCGAGGAAATCCGCCGCCTGCTGGTTGAGGGCGACCCTGACCGCTGGTCAGCGATGACCGAAATCCTGTTGTTCACCGCCGCACGCCGCGACCATCTGGAAAAAACCATTGAACCCGCGCTGGCGGATGGCAAAATCGTGGTGTCCGACCGGTTTGCTGATTCAACCCGCGTTTATCAGGGGGCCGCGCGCGCCGATCTGCGCGATGTAGTGGACCAGTTGCACGCCATAATGATTGGCCGCGAGCCTGACCTGACATTCATCATAGATATGGACCCTTCCGCCGCCCTGACCCGTGGTCTGGCGCGTCAATCGGGCGAGGACCGGTTCGAGGAATTGGGGCTGGAGTTTCAGGAAAAACTACGCACGGGGTTCCTTGCTTTGGCCAAAAATTTTCCGGATCGGTGCCGTGTGATTGACGGGGCGCGTGACATGGATGTAATCGCCGCCGAAATCGCGCAAATCGCAAGCGACCATCTGAAATGAGCGTCGATACCGACCTCCCAGAACCCGACCGCGTTGAGGGTGCCCCGCATCCGCGCGAAACCCATACCCTGGTTGGCCAGACCAAAGCCGAGGCCTCATTTCTGCAAGCCTACAACTCGGGCCGCCTGCATCACGCGTGGCTGGTCACTGGCCCCCGTGGTGTTGGCAAGGCAACGCTGGCGTGGAAATTGGCGCGGTTCCTGTTGGCGGAACCAGCCGATGATGGCCCCTCTATGTTTGGCGATACAGCGAAACCCACCAGCCTTGAGGTGTCCGATGACCACCCTGTCGCGCATCGTCTACTAGCCCTGTCCGAACCCCGCCTATTCCTGCTGCGCCGCGCGTGGGACGACAAGACCAAGAAGCTGAAATCGGTCATCACGGTGGACGAAGCGCGCAAACTGCGTAATTTCTTTGCCCTGTCCGCCGCCGATGGGGGCCGCCGCGTGGTGATCGTCGATACCGCTGACGAAATGAACCCCAACGCCGCCAACGCCCTGCTGAAACTGCTGGAAGAACCCCCCGAACTGACCACACTGTTCCTGATCAGCCACCAGCCCTCGCGCCTGTTGCCAACGATCCGGTCGCGCTGCCGCGAGCTGCGCTGCAACCCGCTGTCACCCGACGATATGGCCACCGCCCTGACCAATGCTGGCGCTGCCCCCGCCAACAACCCGACCGCCCTTGCGGCCCTTGCAGGCGGTTCGGTTGGCGAAGCGTTGCGCCTGACCAATCTGGGCGGGCTGGACACCTATCAGGAGATCGTCGCCCTGTTCGCCACCCTGCCGCAACTGGACCGCACCCGCGCCCTGCGGTTGGCCGAAAGCGTGATCGGCAAAGCCAAAGAAACACGTTACGATCTGCTG
>JAFLKA010000311.1 GCA_022712735.1 Marinosulfonomonas sp.
GCCAAATCCTCGCCCGCAACACCGGCCATCGCGCCCGCGTCCGCCAGTTGCCCGAACGCATCCAGCACCCGAACCGGCGCCCATGTGGTTCCGGCCAAATCCTCGTCGCTCAACGCGCCTTGATGCGACGACACAGCCAACCGTTCCAGCATCTGCACAAACAGCCCCGACAGCGGCAGACTGGACCATTGCGCATTGGCAGTCACATGAAACAGCACCACCTGCCCCTCGCCCATCCCCTTGCGCGTCACCAGCGGCGTGCCATCGGCCAATGATGCAATCACGCGGCTCGCCAGTTTCGGATCGGGTTGCGCCAGAACTTGCGAGGTCACCGTCACATCGGCCGGAATATCCAGCCCGAAAAACGGCGACGTATCGGGAAACGGTTGCAACGCCTTTGGCTGCCCCCAACTCATCGCGCCGCCCACCGTGCGCCCGCCCGCTCGCAAGCGCACCGGCATCAACGCGTCTTCAACACTGCGGCTAAGATCGCTCGCCGCCATCCGGATACCGGCAAACCGCACCAGCAATCCGCCCGCTTCAACCCATTCGATCAACCCCGTCGTCTGCCCCTCGGTCAGCTTGGCAACATCAGCCAGCACGATCACATCGGGGTTGGCAGGCAACACATCCTCAAGCCCGCCTTTGATCAGGTCTGCCGTCGGCTCCAGCGCTTGGTTCAGGTAATGCAAAGGCGACAGCAGTTGCAGCCCCTCACGCGCATCATGCGGCGCAATCAACGCCACTTCGCGGCGGCGCAAACCATCATCGGCCAGCGTCACAGCCCCCGCCGAATTCACCCCCTGCACCACAAACCGCGAAATCCGGTTGCGCAGTTCCGGCGGCAGGCTCAGCGCCACCTCGCCCGTATCCGCGCCCGTTTCAAACACCACATCAACCCGCGCCAGTTCCCGTTCCACCCCCGCAGGGTCCAGCCCAATCGCGGCAATAGTCAACGTCGCATCCGCCGCCGGATCGCTGCGCACCGCGGTGATCTGCAATGCACCATCCTTGATCGTGACAGGTCGCAAGCCCACCACCGCGCGCGGCGTCTGCATCACCGTCACCGGCCCCTTGGCCTCGAACGCTTCCAGCAGCACTTCGCGCCCCTCACGGGCCAATCCATCCGACAGCCAATAGGTTTCAAAGCTGTCGCCGCCAAACGCACCTACCCATTCGCCCATATCCTCGCGCGTCGGCTCCCACGCTTGCGGTGTTATTCCCGCCAATCGGGTCTGCCATACATCCGCCGATAAAAACTGCGCATCACCCGCAGGTAAATCCGTCAAAACCACCACCGAAACCACGCGCCCTGCGCGTGACGCTTCCTCAAGCAGCCCCGCAATCCGGTCCTGGCGTTTGCCCCAGTCCTGCGCATCGGCCCATGTGCCATCCGCCACGATCAGCAACGGACCACTGCCCATAGTGTCGTCCTTGGGGTTTAGCACCGGCCCCGCAAACCCGACGATCACCGCCGCAATCGCCAGCATCCGTAGCAGCATCAACCACCACGGCGTTTTGTCGGCATGCACCTCGTCATCGGTCAGGCCTAACAACAACGCCACGCCGGGAAACCGCCGCTTGATCGGTGCAGGTGGCACCGCCCGCAGCAATATCCACAGGATCGGCAAAGCGATCAGCCCCAGCAACAGCCAGGGTGCGGTAAATCCTATGGGGCCTAACATAAACATCAGTGCCGCCGCTCCAACGCATGATAAAGCCATGTGAGCGCCACCCGTGGTGCGTCATTGGTGTGGTGGCAGGAATATTGCCAACCGGTTGCATGGGCCAAATCTGCCAGTGCGGCTTTGCGCTCGGCCAACCGCTGCAAATACCGGTCGCGCAAATCACTCGCCTTCAGGGTTTCATGCCGCATCGTGCCCGCCATGCTTTCGAATATCGTGCGCCCGTCAAACGGGAACGCCTCTTCTTGCGGGTCCAGAACCTGCAACAATGCGCCTTTGACACCGCGATCCGCAGCATCCGTCAGCGCGTCTTTTACACTTTCAAAATCGCCCATAAAGTCCGATACAAACACCGCCCGCGTGTTAGGCCGCATCCCGTGTGTTTCGGGCGCACCAAAATCCGCATGCCCTGCCACGTCCGATAATTCCTGCACCATCCGCAGCAGTTGCCCCTGCCCCGTGCGCGGTGGGTTGGCGCTACTGGTCAGCCCGACCCGCTCGCCCCCGCGCACCAACAACACCGATACAGCCATCGCCAACACCCGCGCTCGCTCGCCTTTAGTAATCAGGTCTTTGGCCGATGAAAACGCCATCGAGGCTGCCTCGTCGACCCACAGCATCACCGATTGCGCCGCCTGCCATTCCTTTTGCCGGATGAAATGCACGTCCGATCTGGCTGACCGCCGCCAATCAATCTGCCGCGCCTCGTCTCCGTCTACCGCCACGCGGTATTGCCAGAATTCATCCCCCATACCGGAATGCCGCCGCCCGTGTTCGCCCAGCAGCACCATTGCCGCCAAACGTTCAGCATCCGCCAGCAACGGCGGCAACGCCCCCGCCAGTTCGGCCGATTTACGTCTAAGGGCAGCAGGTGTTGTCACGCGGCAGCCTCGTTTCTGGTCACCTGCGCCACCACTGAATCAATCAATGCGCCCAGCGTTTCACCGCGTGCCTTGGCGGCAAACGAAAGCGCCATCCGGTGCATCATCACAGGTCGCGCCATATCCGCCACATCGTCCAATGTGGGCGCCAGCCGCCCGTCCAGCAATGCCGCCGCCCGCACCATCAACATCAACGCTTGCGCCGCCCGCGGCCCCGGCCCCCACGATACATTCTCGCGCACAGCATCGCCTGCCAACGCGTCCTCGGGTCGACAGGCGCGAACCAGATCAAGGATCATTTCCAGCACCGCATCCCCCACCGGCATCCGGCGCAATAATGTCTGTGCATCCAGCAATTCCTGCGCGGTGAACACCTGGCTCACCTCGCCTTCCTCAATGCCCGTCGTGGCCAGAATAATCGCCTTTTCCGTATCACGATCCGGATAATCCACATCAATCTGCACCAAAAACCGGTCCAACTGCGCTTCGGGCAATGGATAGGTGCCTTCCTGCTCAATCGGGTTTTGCGTTGCCAGCACATGAAACGGCACACCCAGTTCGCGTTCTTTACCCGCAATGCTCACCTGCTTTTCCTGCATCGCCTGCAACAGCGCTGATTGGGTCCGTGGCGAGGCACGGTTAATCTCGTCCGCCAGTAACAACTGACAGAAAATCGGCCCCTCGATAAACCGGAAGGCCCGCTTGCCATCCTTGCTCTCGTCCAGCACCTCGGAGCCCAGAATATCGGCAGGCATCAAATCCGGCGTGAACTGTATCCGTGCACCATTAAGGCCCATCACGGTCGACAATGATTCAACCAGCCGCGTCTTGCCCAGCCCCGGCAGACCGATCAGCAATCCATGCCCCCCACACAACAAAGCGCTTAACGTCAGGTCCACAACACGGTCCTGCCCGATAAAGCGATGCGAAATAGACGCCTTGGCCTCAATCAGTTTTGCGCCCAGCGCCTCGATATCAGCAACCAGATTTTCAGCTTTACCCATGACAACTCTCCCTTAACGCGGTTATGACAGTATTTAACGGGCAAATTGCATGGGATTCAAACGGCAAACGCTATGAATGATGAAAAGATTGTGAAGCCATCGGCAGAAAGCCTGGCATCCGCCGCGCAAAAGGCGTCAAAGGGCGGTTTGCCGCCGGTGCATTTATGGAATCCCGAATTTTGCGGTGATCTGGATATGCGGATTGCGCGGGACGGGACGTGGTTTTATCTGGGCACCCCGATCGGGCGGCCCGAACTTGTGCGCCTGTTCTCGACCATCCTGCGGCGCGACGGCGATGATTACTTCCTTGTCACCCCCGTAGAAAAGGTCGGCATCACCGTTGATGACGCGCCCTTTGTGGCGGTGGATTTCGAGGTGGAGGACGAAAACCTGATCTTTGAAACCAATGTCGGCGATTATATTACGGCGGGGGCTGATAATCCGATCCGCGTGCTGCGCGATCCCGACACAGGCGAGCCATCGCCCTACGTGCTGGTCCGCGCCAATCTAGAGGCGCTGATTGACCGCAAAAGTTTCTACCGCCTTGTCGATATCGGCGCGCATCATAACGACTGGTTCGGCCTATGGTCCGGCGGTGCCTTTTTCCCGATTATCCCAAGTGACGAGTTACCCTAGGATGCCCACATTCTGCGCCAACCTGACGATGATGTTCACTGAACATGCCTGTATCGACCGCTTCGGTGCGGCCAAAGACGCTGGCTTTGACGTGGTGGAAATCCTGTTCCCTTACGATCATCCCGCGCAGGAAATGCGCTCGGCCCTAATCAAACATGACCTGAAACTGGCGCTGATCAACACCCCGCCGCCAAACTGGGCAGGCGGGGACCGTGGCTATGCCGCCATCCCGAATGGCGAAAAACGCTTTCAATATGATTTCAAACGCACCATGCGCTATGCGCAACTGCTAAAATCGACCCACATCCACATCATGGCCGGCCGCGCCAAAGGGGCCGTGGCCCGCGCCACATTTATCAAAAACCTGAAATGGGCTGCCGCGCACGCCCCGAAACAAAGCCTGACCATCGAGCCGATCAACCAGACCGATATCCCCGGCTATTTCCTGCATGATTTTGACCAGGCCGCCGAGATTCTGGACGCCGTCGCCGCCCCGAACGTCAACCTGCAATTTGACGCCTATCATGCCCATATGATCACCGGTGATCTGCCCGCAACATGGGAATCTCACGGCAAGCGCGCCGTGCATATCCAGATCGCTGGCGCAGAAGGACGGCATGAACCGGTTGGCGGCGATATAGATTACCCTGCCTTTTTCAAACAACTGGATGCGGATGGCTACAAAGGCGTAGTCAGCGGCGAATACAACCCGAAAAACCACACTCTGGACGGGTTGGGCTGGATTAACCCCTCATAGGTTTTCCGCTTCTTCTTGCTTCAAATACCTGCGCCGCAGGCAAGAAAACTAATGCGCCTCGGCCCAGTTCGCCCCCGTTCCCGCATCCACGATCAACGGCACGTCCAGCTTCACGGCAGGCATTGCGGCCCCCTCCATCACGTCACGCACCACATTGCTCACCGCCTCAACGGCATCCGTTTCAACCTCGAAGATCAATTCATCATGCACCTGCAACAGCATCTTGGCGCCCAACCCGTCTATCGCCGCAGGCATCCGGATCATCGCACGCCGGATAATATCCGCCGCCGTCCCCTGTATCGGCGCATTGATCGCGGCGCGTTTGGCGAACCCTGCGCGCGGGCCTTTGCTGCCCATCTCGGGCGTGTGAATTTTGCGGCCAAACAGGGTCTGCACATATTTATGCTCTTTAGCGAACTCCACAGTCGCATCCATATAGGTCCGGATGCCGGGGAAGCGCTCGAAATAGCGGTCAATAAACCCCTGTGCCTCTTTACGCGGAATGCGCAAATTACGCGCCAGACCAAAACCGGAAATCCCGTAAATCACCCCGAAATTAATCGCCTTGGCTTGACGGCGAATGTCCGGCGTCATCTCGTCCAGCGGCACATCGAACATCTCGCTCGCGGTCATCGCGTGAATATCCAGCCCGTCGTGAAACGCCTGTTTCAGTGCTTCAATATCGGCGATATGCGCCAATATCCGCAGCTCGATCTGGCTGTAATCCAGCGACAGTAGCACCTTGCCCTCGTCCGCAATAAACGCCTCGCGAATACGCCGCCCGTCCTCGCTGCGCACAGGAATATTCTGCAAATTCGGGTCAGTTGACGCCAGCCGCCCCGTGTTGGCCCCCGCAATCACATAAGACGTGTGCACACGGCCCGTTTCAGGGTTGATATGCCCCTGCAACGCATCAGTGTAGGTCGATTTCAACTTGGCCAACTGCCGCCAGTCCAGCACGCGGGCGGGCAGATCATGCCCCTCGGCGGCCAAATCTGCCAGCACGTCAGCGCCCGTAGCATAAGCCCCCGTCTTGCCCTTTTTACCGCCCTCAAGCCCCATTTCATCAAACAGGATTTCACCCAGTTGTTTCGGCGACCCCACATTAAACGGCCGCCCCGCCAGCGCATGAATATCAGCCTCAAGCCCCGCCATTTTCTGCGCGAACGTATTCGACATCCGGCTTAGAACATCGCGATCCACCTTGATGCCGTGCATTTCCATCTGCGCCAGAACCGGCACCAGCGGGCGCTCCATCGTCTCGTAAACCGTGGTCACCTGCGCCACATGCAGGCGCGGTTTCAGGGTCTGCCACAGCCGCAGCGTAATATCGGCGTCTTC
>JAFLKA010000445.1 GCA_022712735.1 Marinosulfonomonas sp.
GGGGCATACGGCGGATGATCAGGCGGAAACGTTTTTAATGCGTTTGGCGCGAGGCTCCGGTGTGGATGGATTGTCGGGGATGCAGCAAATGCGCAAGGCCGATGGTATAAACTGGGTGCGTCCGGCCCTGTTTTTATATCGTCAGCAACTTCGGGATTATCTGGGCCGACACGCCATCAAGTGGATTGATGATCCATCAAACGAAGACGAGCGGTTTGATCGGGTGAAGGCGCGCAAGGTGCTGAAGGCATTGGCCCCGTTGGGGATTGATGTCGAACGGTTGGCTGGCACAGCGCAGGATTTGCAAATGGCACGGCAAGCGTTGGAAATCCAGACGCAATACGAAGCGCAAATGATAGCAACGATTGTGGATGGCGACGTTATTTTGGAGCGCAGTGCATTTCACAAGTTGTCGGCCGAAATAAGCGCCCGATTGCTGTCACACGCCCTGCGATGGGTTTCATGCGCTGAATATCGCCCACGCCGCACGGCATTGATGGAGGCAGAGCGGGCAATTATTGCGACCAAATCCGCAACCCTGCATGGCTGCCTGATCAGCCCGAATAAATCCGAAATCCGCATCACGCGCGAACATCAGGCGGTCAAGGATGTGATTTGCCCGACGGATGCCATCTGGGACAACCGCTGGCAGTTTTCCGGCCCACATGCCAAAGGCTTAGAACTGCGGGTGCTGGGTGAGGCGGGATTGGCGCAATGTCCGGATTGGCGCGAAACGGGCGCGCCGCGCGCATCCCTGCTGGCAACCCCTGCGGTGTGGCAAAATCGGGCACTAATCGCCGCACCATTGGCCGGATTGTCCAACGGATGGGTCACATCTGCGCTATTTGGGGCAGATCATTTCATTTCTACCATTTTATCGCATTGAACTAACTGGCCTAATCCCTATTTTAGACAGGTAGCTGCGAGAAAGATTCTTGTGCGCTAAACCGGTTTAAGGAGAATGCCTGTGGGCAACGCTAGAAATCTGGCTTTCTGGGTCGTGCTGTTTATGTTGATCCTCGCTTTGTTCAACCTGTTCAGCAGCGGCGAGGGTGCATTGCAATCCCGCGAGCTGAGCTATTCGGAATTTGTGCAGGCGGTAACGGACGGCAACGTGGAATCTGCGACGCTGGATGGCGAAAAGGTTCTGTTCCATGGCACCGATGGCAAAGATTACGCCACCATCCGGCCAGGCGATGCCAAGGTCACGGAAATGCTGATTGCAAATAACGTAGCGGTTTTAGCCGAGCGCCAAGAGCAATCGGGATTCGTATCGCTGATCGGGATGCTGTTGCCGGTGCTGCTGTTGATCGGGTTCTGGTTCTTTATGATGAACCGGATGCAAGGCGGCGGCAAAGGCGGGGCGATGGGGTTTGGTAAATCCAAGGCCAAGATGCTGGACGAAAAGAAAGGCCGCATCACCTTTGATGATGTAGCGGGTATTGACGAGGCCAAAGAAGAGCTGGAAGAGATCGTTGAATTTTTGCGCAACCCGCAGAAATATTCGCGCCTTGGCGGTAAAATTCCCAAGGGTGCGTTGCTGATCGGCCCTCCAGGCACAGGTAAAACCCTGCTGGCGCGGTCCGTTGCGGGCGAAGCTGGCGTCCCGTTCTTTACCATTTCGGGTTCTGATTTCGTAGAAATGTTTGTCGGTGTTGGCGCGTCGCGTGTGCGCGATATGTTCGAGCAGGCCAAAAAGAATGCGCCCTGCATTGTGTTCATCGACGAGATTGATGCCGTGGGACGTTCGCGCGGGGCCGGTTATGGCGGTGGCAATGACGAGCGTGAACAGACGTTGAACCAGTTGCTGGTGGAAATGGACGGCTTTGACGCCAACGAGGGCGTGATTATTCTGGCCGCCACCAACCGTGCCGATGTGCTGGACCCTGCTTTGCTGCGCCCCGGTCGCTTTGATCGGCAAGTGCAGGTGCCACTCCCCGACATCAAAGGCCGTGACAAAATCTTGCAGGTGCACGCCCGCAAGGTTCCGCTGGGTCCTGACGTGGATTTGCGCATCATTGCCCGTGGCACGCCCGGATTTTCGGGTGCTGATCTGGCCAATCTGGTCAACGAGGCCGCTTTGATGGCGGCGCGTCTGGAACGCCGTTTTGTGGCTATGGAAGATTTTGAGGCCGCCAAAGACAAGGTGATGATGGGGGCCGAGCGTCGCTCGATGGTGCTGACGGACGAGCAGAAAGAAAAGACTGCCTATCACGAGGCCGGCCATGCGATTGTCGGTATAAAATTGACCAAAACCGATCCGGTCTATAAGGCCACGATCATCCCGCGCGGTGGCGCTTTAGGTATGGTTGTCTCGCTGCCCGAAATGGACAAGGTTTCGATGTTCCGTGACGAAGCACTTGAGAAAATCACCATGACCATGGCTGGCAAAGCTGCCGAGATTTTCAAATACGGTGCCGAAAGCGTTTCCAGCGGTCCTGCAGGCGACATCCAGCAAGCCAGTGGTCTGGCACGTGCGATGGTGATGCGCTGGGGCATGTCCGACAAGGTGGGCAACATTGATTACTCCGAGGCCCATGAGGGGTATTCGGGTAACACGATGGGCTTTTCCGTGTCGGCAAACACCAAGGAAACCATCGAGGAAGAGGTGAAGCGGTTCATTGATGATGGTTATGATGACGCACTGGCGATCATCAAAAAGCACAAGGTCGAATTTG
>JAFLKA010000246.1 GCA_022712735.1 Marinosulfonomonas sp.
CTGCAAACTGAATGCCGTGGAACCGCACGGATACATCTCCGGGATCCTCACCGCCATCGTCAACGGCCACAAACAAAGTGACATTGAAGACCTGCTGCCGTGGGGTTTTAAGGCCTAGGTGGGAGCGGGGCAACGCTTACACTTGTCCGGCGAGTTACAGAAGTTCATCGGCACCGGACAAGACGACGAACTGCAACGTCTGATGATGAATGGTTTGACCGAGGAAGAAGCTATCCTGAAAATGGCCACGACCAAAGCCAAGGCAGATATGCACGATACCAATACCAAGGTTCGCCAAGATGCTATCAACCGAGACCGCAACGCGACAAATAAACTCGCACAGGCAAAGCGTTTCGAAGGCTTGGGTGACAAGATACAGGATGCCATCGATGCGGGCGTCCCTGTCCGGCCAGAATTTGGGGAGTGGGCTGTGCCCCATCCTGATAGCCCCGCCATGGTGGAAGCACGTCGCGCCGCACGTGAAGCCAATGCTGAACCTCTATCAACGACCAAAGCACCTGATGGTGAGACGTGGGAAAAAATGCAAGAGCGTTTGCGGTTGGAGAGATTGAATGGTTGATCACACTTGGTACGTTGGTATTTAATATCAATGAAACGAGAAACTATGATCAATTTTGTTGAAACTCTTGAGCCCAATACGCCAATGCACTTGGCTTTGGAGATCGATTTGTGCGTCGGTGTTGATTTTGGCAACTCTTGGTACTGCTCTCAAAAAGAACACTGGTTAGCTTGGCTGAATAACTACCACACCGTTGGACCATATGGTCGAAAGCCAAATAAGACTGACGGCGGCAAACAAATCTATAACCGCCTGAACTGCGCCCCAATGGCGTTTTGGCTTGCTGAGGCCGCTGGACTGCCTAACGAAGCACTAAGGGCAGCTTACGCTGCCGCCACAACCTCTCAGCCCAACGGAGCATCGCAAAGTGCTGCTGTACGGCGATTTGCGACGTGGCAGTCAATTGAATTGAAAACGCGCGGACATTTTGTTGGCTCGCAAGGAGTTTGGATTTAATAATAATAGTGTTCAGTTTTGTAAAAAACCCAAGGTCAAAATGATACGGTTTTCGACCCATGGCGGCGGTTTCTGCCTCGATCATTTCTCGCGGGCTATTCAACTGAAAAATCGGAAATAGATGGCTCTTGAAATACTTTGCAGTGCATCGCAACAATCACCGGAATAACAACCAAATTTTCCCAACCAGTAATGTTTGATTTTCTCAATGGAGAACCTAATGATTATTAATGGAATAGAATTCGACATGGATTGGCAGCAGGGGAAAAGTCCATGCGACGCCCTTCCACGTGATTACGGAATATATTGCGAAATTGTTTGGCCCGTTCGAGGCATCCGCATTGGAATTTCAAAAAACATCTGGGGACGACATCGAGGGCATGCGAGCTGGATGCGTAGCATGAAGAAAGGGACAGGATCCCGAACTAATCGCCGAGGCCCACTGGCAGACCATGCCAAAGATTGGGGTGATCTGGGGCTTGAGACGTTCACGCTTTCCACTGACGTCCGTTTGCGCGAAGACGACCTCAGGTTAGCCTGTGAAACTCAGTTGCACAAATGGGCCGAGGCGCAGGCCGAATGGAAAAATTTCAATGGCGAGAAGTGGAGGCCCACAAACTATGGTGTCCCAGTTCTTAACGAAGCTTTCGTTGCGAAAGAGTGGGGCGTAACATTGAACTGGACGCTGCCTTGAACCGCTATGAATTTTGGCGATATTCATGGAATTGTCACCACTCACGTTCAAGTGATTGGTGAATAGGCAGTAGAATTATCCAAATGTGAAAAATGTGCAATGTTTTCGGCTTTTTGTCGTGAATTTTCCGAGCACCTAACCAACAGCGGCCTTGGGGCCGCAGCTGAACGTCTTTCCAGCGCGGAAACGGAAGAAGATATGGCGCAGGCGGCATTGTCCGGTCGCCGTTGTATGGAGCAGCTTGCTGAGGCATTGTTTCCCCCACAAAACACTGCCCAAGGAGAACAATTGCTAACCAGGCCAGCCTATCGAAATCGCCTTTGGGCTTTTATTGCGGAACACACTGCAAAGGAAGATGTTCGCTTCAAAGCTCTTGGGATCGAGGTTGACCGTATTGTGTCGGAGTTCAATGGTGGGCTACATGCCGACCGCCCTAAGGAACACGTAGCAGCTTCGCTCACCGATGCAGCCAAACTGACGGCCGCCTTGTTGGCCCTGAATGTCAATGTGGCGAGGAACCCGTATAATGCCTACTCAGAAGGCATCATGGCATTCGTTCGGAAGGTAGTTACACCTTAGCAATGGCCGCTTAAGGGGTTAGTCCCGCAAGGGCGGGGTCCAATGGGCATTTCGCATGTACCCCAATTATGTCTCTATGACATTAGTCTTGCAAAAAGAGACGAATTCCCTTAATCTCTAAGAGATCAAAGGGAATTAAATTCATGCTCGTAGGATATGCGCGAACTTCGACTGCGGATCAAATCGCGGGCTTCGAAAGTCAGATACGCGAACTGAAAAAGATCGGGTGCGAGCAGCTCTTTCAAGAACAAGTGTCGTCTATAGCCCAACGATCAGAACTGGAAAATGCTCTCAAATTTGTGCGTACACAGGATACACTTGTTGTGACTAAACTTGATCGTCTTGCACGGTCTACACAACATCTTTTGGAAATTATCGAGGAACTAGATGAAAAAGGAGTTACGCTTCGAATAATGAACTTTGGCGGAACCGAAGTTGATACGAAGTCCGCTACCGGAAAGCTCATGTTAACAATGTTTGGAGCGATGGCGCAGTTCGAGCGCGAGATGATGTTAGAGCGTCAACGAGAGGGGATTGCAAAAGCAAAAGCGGCAGGCAAGTACAAAGGTCGCGCCCCAGTCTCCGCCACAAAAATATTGCAAATCACCGAGCTCAAATCAGACGGAGTTTCTGTCGGAAACATTGCAACTAAGCTTTCTTTGGGCCGGTCAACCGTGTACCGAATATTAAAAGAAGCAGGACGTTGCCCTAGCAAAGTGTCCGGAGAGAATTTATGAAGACTATGAGCATCCAGCAATCCCCCCTCAGTATTCCTGTAGAACGACTAGCTGTGAGGCAGTATCCCCAAGCGATTAAGTACATGGGTTCTAAAGCAAAAATCATTGACTTTGTCGTTGGCGGAATTCGACAAGTTCATAACGAGGGGCCGATCTGTGATCTTTTCGCGGGGGCGGGTTCCTTGGCTGGTGCTCTTGGGAACTCAGCTCCCTTCATAGCTAACGATATCCAGAACTATTCAGGGGTCATCAGTCGTTGCTATCTTGGGCGTGTTTCAAGTAACTTTAACAAACTAGCCTTAAAAGAGATAATGGCTAAAGCATCTGCACACTTTGAGAAAATCTGGAACTCCCTGCCTGACGGACTGAGGTATTCATCTGCCGATAGCCTTGAGCAATACAATGTAGTCGAATTGCGTAACCAAGATTTGGTTAAGACACAGGACAAGGTTCCGTACACCCTCTTTACACGTTGTTACTCTGGTACATGGTGGTCAGCAGAGCAATGTGCGTGGATTGATGCGCTCCGACGGACTGCTGATGAAATGAAAGCGCACGATCTCCTATCCGACAATGACTTCGCAATTTTTTTAACATCAATAATGCATTCTATGGCATATTGCAGCCAAGGAACGGGACATTTCGCACAGTTTAGGGACGCTAAAACCATTGCATCCATGCGAGACATCAATATCTACCGAGGCAAGAGTTTTCCAACCCTTTTTGAACGTAAGCTTGCTTCATTGAGAGAATGGAATTACAAAAACGTCTCTCTGGAGAACTTGTTTCAGGTAACCTCAGATGACTATGTTAGCTGTTTGTCGACTTTGTCCGGCGGTACAATTTATGCCGACCCTCCTTACGCATTTGTCCATTACAGCCGCTTTTATCATGCTTTGGAAACGCTGGTTTTGTACGACTATCCGGAACTCCAAATCAAGGGTGGAAAGACTGTCAAAGGACGTTACAGAGAAGAACGTCACCAATCGCCTTTTAGCATAAAATCTCAGGTCCCAGGAGCGTTTAAGAAACTCTTTGAGGGGGCAAGTGCCTCTCGTTCTAACTTGGTACTCAGCTATAGCGATACTGGCCTGTTCGAGTTACCAGACTTGCTTGAACTTGTAAGGACTACGTTTGGTTCAGAGTATCAAGTAGATACGCAATTTATGGCACACAAACACATGACAATGGGGCGCTCTGAAGATCGTGACCGCAATGTTAGGGAAGCTTTGGTACTAGCCAAGCATAAATCTAGCTGAGGCCACTGAGCTGCCCATCCTCTCTATTGATTTGTGCGTAGTAGATAGGAAGCCCAAAATCCCTTCTGAGCTTTTCGAGATAGTCTGTGGCGTCCTCAGTCATTTGGGCTTCACCCACTATAACTAGTCGATTACTACGATTTTCCGATGGCCAGTAACAATACTCCAAGAGTTGCGGCAGAGCTTCTCGAATACATAGCCTGACAGAAGCACGTGTTTTTAGCTCATAGAAAGTAGTATCTTCACCAGCGACCATAACAACATCAATCGAGTTGCCTCCAACTCCCGAAGGTACTTCTGTCCCAACGTTTTCGGGTCCAAATTCACCTGAAAGATAAGTAAATAGTTTCGTTTGCAACATGTTGTGAGTAAGGTTTGCTTCTACAGGTTCTGCAGTTAAGCCGCGATTGGCTTTTCCCTCCTTAGCTGGCTTGTGCCCAGATGAGAAATTGAACTTACGGATAAGCTCTTTTTCTGGGTCCGGCAGGTTGATGCCAACAGAGTTCCCATCCAGCCAAAGACGAAAAGTCATTTCGTCTACCGCGAGCACCTCATGAAAGCCATTCCTGACTGCCTCATCCGCAGTGGAGTTGGTTCCATCCCACCCAGCCTTCAACAATTTATGTCTGAGCAGTTGTTCAGTTAACTCACCTAAGTTTGCGTTTTCAAACATCTGCATCATATTGTAGCAAAAGCTATCCGCACTATAGTCAGCTAATCCAAGCTTAACTGCCTCGCGACGAATATTTGTGAAAACCTTAATGTTCCGGACATCATTTCTACTAATTTCGCCCTGTCCTTGGCCCAAAGAACCCATTCTGAACGCCGCGATCAGTTGATAGTGACTAAAAACAATTGCCAAAAACAACAAGCTCTTAACTGTTGTTTCGCCGTGATCTTTAGCCCGCTGCCAAATATTTGGCAGTGTATCGTCAGGCTCAGCTGATAGGATATTTCGCACTAACCCTTGGTCGAGGTTCACCCCCTCCAGTACGTTATTCGAACTTTTAAGAACCTCTGAGACAGAAAGGTCCCTCAATAGATAGAAAATTTTGTGAGCACCTTCTTTTGTCAAAGACACCGTAAGTAATTTTAAATCAGTCACTGAAATCCCTTTACAAATTAAGAACCGATATTCGTTCAAGCTTCCCTAGCTCCAACACTGATGTACCGTAATTCTTCGTTAGGTCAAAATAGCTCCGCTCCGCTTCGCCACCCGCTTCGAAGTCTTCAAACTCACCAATATTATCGTCAACATCAGCCCAAATATCATCTATTGGCTCTGGTATTGCCCCTGCCTTCCAAAGTCCTTTTTGTTTCCCTAATTCATTGCGCCAAAAATTCAAATCGTCGGCCTCAATACCAGATTGCCTGCAAAGATTTTGCGTAGCACCAGTAGCTACTCGCAGGAGGAGAACAGACCTAGATATGACTGAAAGATGCCAGTTCGGTCCCCTTTTGGGTGCCACACGAGCATGTAACAAAAGCTGCGGATCTTCTTCCAACTTTTCCCTCAACAAGAATTCTGTATATTCGCTAGATATTCTTTCACCGAGCGCTTGATAATTTACAATCTGATTAACGATTTGCCTATGTTGAGGTCCCAAGATTGCGCCACTACCAAAACGACTAACCGCCAATTTATCAACCAAAGACCGAAGCAGAAACTTATCCAAATTCCCAAAGCCACTTAGCGTAGTAGGCTCGAGGTTTTCCCACAAAGATCGAACAAATTCAGTGGCTTGTATCGCCTCGCTGCTACCAGTGGGCTTCATCCCACTTGGACGATAACTTGCGGTATTTCGTGCGATTTTGTCTTCCGACATATTGGAAAGGTCCATTCCCCATTGCCTCAGCCATTTTTGAGCCGAGGGTCGGATAATTGAACCTTGCCCAAGAGGAGAAACCCAACTTGTTAGTGGGATACCATACGGAGACACCACCCCCCCCAAAAGATTAGCCGCTGAAGGAGTTGCCGACCAAGTATCCAAGCAATCCCAAACAAAATCATGCGTGCCTGATCCAGTCGGAAATGCACTTACAGAGTTGGCGGCATTGATCCAATAGTGACGGTTTTTGAATGCACCAATACCCTGAGTGGCGAGCAACGACATAGCCGCCCTAAGTTCAGCGTAGTACGCAAGATGCAAAGCCGTTCCAGGGTCTCCGTTCAGCATAGCGTTGACTGAACGTCCTAAAAATGACCACCCGTCAGAACAATGTAGAACAGAACTAGCAGCGATATATTGTGCGAGTTGGCGAGGGTTTTGTGGCAAACCGGCTAGGTTGTTGGTAGTAATTTTTTTTGTGGCATCGCCTGCGTAACTATTTTGAACCGCAAGCCACCTTCCGGAAACGTGGAAACGTTTCGAACTAGTGAACGTTTCTTCGATGTCGGATGTCTGTATTCCTGCGAGAATTGCAGTATTTTGGGCTGAGAAAGCCATGATCTAGTCAAGTACCGCAAGAACATCAGATGACACCTGGGCCAAGTCAGCATGCTCTGAATTGCTCAAATGTTCGTGAAGTTGAGAGCGGAGCTCTTTATAGCCCCCGCTTCCTTTGAATGCCAATTTGGCCCTGCGTTCATCTTTTGTAAGGTTTGGTGCACCGCTAGAACGCCAATCAAAGGTCGAGAGCTCCTTTGAAAACAATTCAAGCCTCTTGGGGATATCCGTGAACTCGAGAGACGCTAATGCATCTGAGACTGCTATTTCGTCTCCTGCACCCGCACTTGCAGACGCTCTCCAACGGCGGAGTTCCCAGTTAAGAGACGACATATAGAAGATGTCATTCAGAAGTGACAAAAAGCCACGAACCCCTTGATCAGATTGTATTAGGGAATGTTTGCCGTAGAATGAAGGGTTTTCAACGTCCTCTGGCATACCTGCAAGAAGATCATCCCCCCCCCCTCAAATCCGTTGCCCAATCTTCAGTACATTCCAATATTTGTTTATGGAACGACCGCCACGCACAGATCAAAAATGCAGCTTGCTGAGCTCTACTCCAGCCCAAAACGTCATTTTCATTGGGTAAACGTGACCCGAATAGCCCGCCTGTATTTGAGCCTCTGGCCTTCCATGGACGAATAAAGGTTGCCATTAGTGATTTGATCCAAGCTGATTGCGAGACCCCAGTTACGCCTTTCTCACCCAGCATATTGATACGATCATGCCAAGGGCTCTGCGGGTGGGACCAAAGGCTTTCAGTTAGTTCTTGAGAACGAGTTTCGCGATATATTGAATGCCCCTCAGCCTTATCCAACCAATCTTCTGTTCTTAGGAGGGGGTACAGATCGAAGGCTAAACTTGGATTGATTTTCTTCGGCTTGATGTTGATCGTATAGAAAAGGTAAGCCTGCCAGCTAATATCCAGTCCGACAAAAGCGACTACAGGAAGGTCGAAGTCTAAGTCGTCATCATCATCAAATGCAAACAACCGATGTTGTCCATCGATCACTTCAAATGGCGGCAACTTTGTTGGCAACCAGTCGAGCTCATTCGCTTTATAAGGTAAAACGACCTTTGCTGTTCCCGCAGCTTCCTCAATTAATACGACATCTTTAGGATCGACCTCGGACCCAAAACGTCCTTCGCCTTGCGGAATAATGTTGATAACAACGGAGGTTGGCAACCAGCCTGGCTTGCGTAAATCATCATATTCTTCTGAAGAACGCTTCGCTGCGCTAATCGTCGACCAAGGAAATCCATATTCTACGTATCTAGAAATTTCACTAGAGCGCTCTTGGTCATGCTGCCTTTGAATTCCAAGGTCTTCATTTCGATCCACATTTATATCAGCGGCTCTCCTATGAATTCCGCACAGCTTTCGTAATTCTCTAGCGGGGATAGAGAAGATGAAAAAGTGGGGGTCGGGTTTTCTACGCCGAGTTTTTTCGGAAAAATTAATTTCATCCCAAGCCTTTAGCCATTGTCGTACCTTGATGGCAGGGAGTTCACGTCCGATATCGTTCTTTGACATTTTCGTTCTTGCTCCAGTCGCACAACTAAGACAAATGCAATTTCGTTGGTCGACAATCCAATGGCACTTAAAAATCAATTTGAGCTTAAGGGCCAATCAAACAAAGTTTCAACCCTAACGATACCCAAATATCTAAATTTCGCTAAAAACTCAAACTTTCTGACACCCCCTTCAATTCAATGAGGCAATACCCGAAGCGCAACAAGGTGGACACAGGGGTGGATAAAGATAGCATCCAACACCTCAACTTACTGTAATTCCTTCAATAAGTTAGATGAATTGGTGCGGGTGAAAGGACTTGAACCTTCACTCCATAGGAACCGGTACCTAAAACCGGCGCGTCTACCATTCCGCCACACCCGCACATTTACTTCGGTGGTAAATCCAAAGTCCGCGCCTTCTACAGCGCTTTGCGGTTAGATGAAACAGCTTAATCGCAATTCGCCCAAACTTGGGGTGAAATGTGATTAAGCAGAGAAGAAAAGCGTGATTCACAAAGGTCACACCCAGAGGTCGGCAAGCAATAATTCACAATATTTACGCGACATAAACACATTCGTGCCTTATTGTTGGGGGAAAACTGAGGCAGAAAACATAAAAAGCGAGAAACGCTATGACACCCAACATGGACACATCCGCCGGAATCGCAATGGGTACCATCGTGCTGACATTGGACGGCGAAATCCCCGTTGAACACCTGAACGCTGGCGACCGTGTAATCACCCGTGATACCGGCATCGCTACCCTTTTGGCTGTTCATATGCGTGAAGTCACCTTCACCCCTTACAAAATTTCCGCTGATCGTCTGGGCGAGGGTCGCCCTGTGGCTGACACATTCGTTGCCGCCGACCAGCACATTCTGGTGCGGGGCCTGCTGGCCCAGGCGCTTTATAAAACAGATTCCGCCATGGTTCCGGTTTCAAAACTGGCCGATGGCGAATTTATCGCCAAATGCGAGGAACAAACCCTGCGTATTTATGAGTTGGAGTTTGACACCGCCCATGTGATTTACGCCAACGGTCTGGAAATCGCCAGCGCCGTGCGCGAGCTTGCATTGGCAGCCTAAAGCATAATCAGAACGCTCATTTGTGATTTTCACAGCCCTCCCTGTTTTGGGGGGCTGTTTTCGTTTGGGCCCTAGTAGAGTTAAAGACCCAAACCCTTCAACACTTTCGGTAGTTCTTCCGGCAAGTCTTCGGCAATCAGACCTGCGCCAAAACTCAACGCACATTCCACATGCAGCCACGCCGCGGTTTCCGCCGCCTGCATCGGCGCAAAGCCCCGCGCCAAAAGTCCGGTGATGAACCCCGCCAACACATCGCCTGATCCGGCAGTGGCCAGCCACGGGGCGGCGCGCTCATAGTGCGCTGAATTGATTGCACAGCGACCATCGGCATCCGCAATCACCGTATCGGCCCCCTTGAACAGCACCACACATCCAGCGCGTTTGGCCGCTTCCCGCGTCGCGTCCACCTTGGAATAGGCGGGGCCAGTGGTGGCGGGCGCGTTCAGTTTTTCGGCAATGTCAGGGAACATGCGGGCGAATTCACCGGCGTGCGGGGTTAGCACCACGTTTTCATGCAGCTTGCCAAACAGCGCATCGGCCTCGTCAAAGAACAGGATCGACAACGCATCCGCATCCAGAACCGTCGGGCGCTTGGTCTCCAGCACAACCTTCACCAACTCCTGTTCCCGCGCGTCCTTGCCCAATGCCGGCCCCAAACACAGTGCATTGATCCGCGTATCCTGCAGAATCCGCGCCAAAGCATCCGCGTCATGCACCGCAGATATCATAATCGCATTCAACTGCGCCGCATTTTCAGCCACGGCATCGGGCGGACACCCCACCGTCACCACCCCTGCCCCGATCCGCAAAGCACCGCGTGCCGCCAGACGGGCAGCGCCGGTTTTGCCGGATGGGCCGGACAGGATCAGGGCATGGCCGTGGGAGTATTTGTGGTCCTTGGCCAGTGGTTTTTTCAAAGAACCTGCACAGTTATCGTTTACCAGACGAACAACTTCTCCCAACGATACCGGAGGGAAGCCTCTGACCGACTCTAAGCCAATAGACTTCACGACGGTTTTTCGGCACGAATGGGCCCCCTGATCCAAAACATGGCATAGTTTCATATCGTGAAACGAGACTGTTAGATCGGCTTCCACTAGACTTGCTGCAGCGACGCCCTGTTGGATGTCCCTGAAGCTCTTTTCCTCAAGAGCTTTGCCACTATCGCTGCAAACCCCACTTGGCAGGTCAATGGAAACAACACGCGCCGCGTCCCCAAACCGCCATTCGGGAGGGGTGTACGAGCCAATTGCGCGTTGTTCTTGAATATCAAGCAAAGTCAGACCCAAATCGACAATGGGACGGGCAAGCCCCGTTCCAAACAGTGCGTCAACAGTGAGGGACGCCTCTCTTGTAGACACCTCAAGATTACGAGTAACTCTGCCAACCTCCCCCATCTCCAACCACCGCTGATAATTCACCTTCGCATCCGGCGGCAGTTTCGTAGCGTCCCCATACAAAAACACCTCCACCTCCCAGCCCCATTCCGCAAGCAATCGCGCCACCACGAACCCGTCGCCGCCGTTGTTCCCCGGCCCACACAACACCACCGCCTTATGCGAAGTCGCAGCCAGCTCCGGCCACTCCTCGAACACCGCTTCAACCACCCCGCGACCGGCCCGCTCCATCAGCTCCAGCCCCGTCACCTCGCCGCTATCAATCGCTGCCTGCTCGATCGCCCGCATCTGGGCCGCTGTCAGAAGTTCGGTCATCTTATGCCTCGCATTTTCGCAAACCGCACATATTTCGCACGTATCGCCTAATTTTTAATCACAGGGGCCAGAATCCATCCCGCACCCCTGCCCCCGTCACCATAGCGAATTGTCGCCCCTATTTGAAAGTGATCTATCACGTGGGAAACCACCGATTGGGGAGTCGCCTGTTATGAAAAAGATCGAAGCCATTATCAAACCGTTCAAACTGGACGAAGTCAAAGAAGCGTTGCAAGACGTGGGTGTTCAGGGCCTATCGGTGATCGAGGTCAAAGGCTTTGGCCGCCAAAAGGGCCACACCGAACTGTACCGTGGTGCTGAATATGTCGTCGATTTCCTGCCAAAGGTCAAAATCGAGGTGGTCCTGCCCGAAGACATGGTCGACAGCGCCATTGAAGCGATTGTCGACGCCGCCAAAACCGACAAAATCGGCGATGGCAAGATTTTCGTCACTGCGGTGGAGCAGGTCGTGCGCATCCGCACGGGCGAAACCGGCATAGACGCGATATAAACCGGCGGGGCACCGCCACAGCATTTATTTATTCAAAAAAGAGGAAACAAAATGGACAACAAAGGCATGCTAAAGCTGATCAAGGACGAGGACGTCGAATATGTTGACGTTCGCTTCACCGATCCGCGCGGTAAACTGCAACACGTGACTGTGGTTGCCGATCTGGTGGATGAGGACTTCCTTGAAGAAGGCTTCATGTTTGACGGCTCCTCCATCGCTGGCTGGAAATCAATCGACAATTCCGACATGAAACTGATGCTGGATCCGGCCTCGGCCTATGTTGATCCGTTCTATGCCGAAAAAACGCTGGCCGTGCATTGCTCGGTGGTCGAGCCCGACACCGGCGAGGCCTACAGCCGCGACCCACGTGGCACCGCGCAAAAAGCCGAGGCTTATCTGGTGGCGTCGGGCATTGGCGATGTGTCCTATTTCGGCCCCGAGGCTGAATTCTTCCTGTTTGACGATGTGCGTTTCAGCGTCGAGATGAACAAGGTTTCCTTCGAGGTTGATGCAGGTGATGCGTCCTGGAACACCGACACGTCCTATGAGATGGGCAACATGGGCCACCGACCCGGTATCAAGGGCGGCTATTTCCCAGTGAACCCGATTGATGACGCACAGGACATCCGGTCTGAAATGCTGTCGACGATGAAACGTCTGGGCATGAAGGTTGATAAACACCACCACGAAGTGGCGTCTTGTCAGCACGAGCTGGGCCTGATTTTCGGTAGCCTGACCCACCAAGCGGACGAGCTGCAAAAATACAAATACGTGATCCACAATGTGGCGCACGCCTACGGAAAATCTGCCACCTTTATGCCCAAGCCGATTTCAGGCGACAACGGCACCGGCATGCACGTGAACATGTCGATCTGGAAAAACGGCAAGCCGCTGTTTGCGGGCGACAAATACGCTGATCTGTCGGATCAGGCGCTGTGGTTCATCGGCGGCATCCTGAAACATGCCAAATCGTTGAACGCGTTTACCAACCCTGCGACCAACAGCTACAAACGCCTGATCCCGGGTTTTGAAGCGCCGGTTCTGCGGGCCTATTCGGCCTC
>JAFLKA010000169.1 GCA_022712735.1 Marinosulfonomonas sp.
TCGCCATCATGCTGGACCGGATATTGCGGGTAGAACAAAAATGAGCGCGGTTATTTTTGATAAGGTTTCGATTGTTTTTGGCAGCAAGCCCAAAACTGCTCTGCCCCTGATGGACGCGGGCAAGGAACGCAGCGAAATACAAAAAACCACGGGGCAGGTTCTGGGTGTGCATGACTGCTCGCTCACCGTGGAAGAGGGCGAAATCCTTGTGCTGATGGGCCTGTCCGGCTCCGGCAAATCCACCCTGTTGCGGGCGGTGAACGGGTTAAACCCCGTGGTGCGCGGCACGGTGCGGGTGAATGATGGCGACGGCATGGTTGATGTTACCAATGCGAATGCCGCCACCCTGCGCCGGATGCGCCAAACCAGAATTGCCATGGTATTCCAACAGTTTGGCCTGCTGCCTTGGCGCAGCGTGCGCGAAAATGTCGGGCTGGGGCTGGAACTGGCAGGCCAGTCCAAATCCGAGCGCCATGAAACGGTGGACAAACAACTGGCGCTGGTTGGCCTGTCGGATTGGGCCGAACGCAAGGTCGGTGATCTGTCCGGTGGCATGCAGCAACGTGTTGGCCTTGCCCGCGCCTTTTGCACCGAGGCCCCGCTCCTGCTGATGGACGAGCCATTTTCAGCGCTGGATCCGCTGATCCGCACCCGTTTGCAGGACGAACTGCTGGACCTGCAACGCGACCTGAAACGCACCATCATTTTCGTTAGCCACGATCTGGACGAAGCCTTTAAACTGGGCGACCGCATCGCGATTATGGAAGGCGGGCGCATCGTGCAATGCGGCACCCCGCGCGATATTTTCACCCATCCGGCGGACGATTATGTGGCGGATTTCGTCGCCCACATGAACCCGCTTGGCGTGTTATGTGCCCATGACGTGATGGAACCCGCCAGCGGCAAATGCGCCGTGCGCGTTCCCCCGACCGAAACGATCCAGTCGGTGATGGAAAAGGTCACCCAAACCGGAAAGCCTGTCGGCGTCGAGGAAGACGGCAAAGTGATCGGCCAGATCACCCGCGACACCGTGCTGGCAAAATTGCTGGACCCGCGCAGTTAATCCTGCCGGTTTGTCGCCGCCAGAACGCGGCGCTTTAACACCGCCTCGCGCCATGTGATGAAACTGACCGAGGCAAAGATCACCAACCCGCCCAAAACCACATAGCGGTCAATCGGCTCGGCAAACACCAGCGCCCCCAGCGTCGAGGCCCAGACCAGTTGCAGGAACGTCACCGGCTGTGTCACCGTCATTGGCGCCGCGCGAAAGGCCAGCGTCATTGTCAGGTGGCCCGCCGTGGCAAAACACGCCACCAAAAACAGCCAGCCCACCTGTTCCAGCGTTGGTGTGACCCATTGCGCATAGGCAAACGGCGCCAGCCCGATAGGCACCATGATCGACAACATCGCCACCACCACCACGGGGTTCACCTCGTCCGCCATGCGTTTGGCGATCAGGTAGGAGGCCGCGAACAACACGGCGGTGAACAGCATAGCGATGTGACCAATTGAAACCTCGCGGAACCCCGGACGCAGGATGATCATCGCACCGATCAGGGCGACGACAATCGCCAGAATGCGGCGAAACGCCAGTTTTTCACCTAGAAACAACGCCGCTCCAATGGTCACATAGATCGGCGACAGATAGTTCATCGCGGTTACATCAGCGATCGGAATTTTGGTCATCGCAAAAAACCATAGGATCACCCCCAACGAATGCACCACTCCGCGCCAGCCAAACAGGATGATCTGGCGCCGTTGCAGGTTCGCCTTAATCAACGGGCGCAGCATCGGAATCAGAAAAACCAACCCCAGAACATAGCGCAAAAATGCCGCCTCGGCCGGTGGCACCCCGCCGCCAATGTGTTTCACAATCGCGGTTACGGCCACAAAGGTCAGACCAGTGGCCAACATCCAGATTACACCCCACATCGGGCGGTGTTCAGGTGTATGTATCGGGGTGCTCATTCGGGCACAGGACACCAGCGCACACCCGTTGGCAAGATCAATTCAACAGCAACGTTGCCGCGATTCCCCACATGGTCAGCGCCACCACCATATCCAGCACCCGCCACGCGACAGGTTTGGCGAACAGCGGGGCCAGCAAACGTGCGCCATACCCCAGCATAAAGAAGAAGGTGAACGACCCAAGTGTGGCCCCTGCCGCAAAAGCAATCTGGTTGTCATATTTGGTTGAAATCGAGCCGACCAGAACCACCGTATCCAGATAAGCATGCGGGTTCAGCCACGTCATCGCCAGACAGGTAGCCAAGGTTTTCTTCAGGCTGTTGGCCCTAATCGCCGAGGCTTCCAACACCTCGCCGCCCCGCAGCGCTGCGCGGAAATTCTGCCACCCATACCACAGCAAAAACGCCGCCCCCGCGTATAGAAACGCAGGTGCAATCCACGGCAACGCCTTTGAAACCGCCTCAAAACTGCTGACCCCGATGATGATCAGGATCGCGTCCGACAGGCCCGACACAAAGCACACCACAAACACATGTTCACGCCGCAACCCTTGGCGTAACACAAACGCGTTCTGCGCGCCGATAGCCAATATCAGGCTGAAGCTCAGGATAAATCCGGCGATGGCTGTTTGCATTGTGGCTGTCCTTTTCTTGACAGCTGATAACGCAGGGCGCATCATTAGGTAACTTAATCTTTCTTGTATTGGATTAGACTTTCTAATGATGGACTACACCCACCTCGCCGCCCTTCGTGCCATCATCCAGACCGGCAGCTTTGATGCGGCAGCGGCCAGCCTAAACGTCACCCCGTCGGCCATTTCGCAACGAATCAAAATGCTCGAGGATCACTTGGGCACTGTATTGATAATCCGCGGCACCCCCGCCACTGCCACCCCTGCCGGCCAGCGCCTGTTTCGCCACACCGAGGAAGTGGCGCTGCTGGAAACCACGCTTGGGGCCGATTTGAACGGGTTGTTGCCTTTGGGCACGGCCACCCCAATCCGCGTGGTGGTGAATGCCGACAGTCTGGATACATGGTTCATCCACGCCATGGCACAGGTCGGAGCGCAGGTCGGCGGGTTTCTGTTCGATATCAGCACCGATGACGAGGACGCCAGCACCGACTGGTTGCGCCGTGGCGAGGTGATGGCCGCCGTCACCGCCCACGCCAAACCGGTGCAGGGCTGTGACAGCATCCCGCTTGGCAGCTTGCGCTACATGGCCACTGCCAGCCCCGATTTCGCGGCGCAACATTTTGCGGACGGATTCACCGCTGAGACTGCCAAAACCACCCCGATGCTGGCGTTCAATCGCAAGGACCATTCACAACATCAATGGTTACAGGCGCAATTCGGCAAACGCATTACCCCGCCCGTCCACATGTTGCCCTCCACCCGTGGCTTTGTCACCGCCGCCATTGCAGGGCTTGGCTGGGCGCTAAACCCCGAGGTGCTGGTGCGCGATCATATCGCGGCGGGTCGGCTGATTGCGATTGGGGATGCCCCGATCTATGACGTACCGCTATTCTGGCAGTTCAATCGTGTGACGGGACATGCGTTGGCCCCCCTGACAAAAGCGGTA
>JAFLKA010000394.1 GCA_022712735.1 Marinosulfonomonas sp.
CACCACCGAGGGCATCAATATGGTGGCCTATGGTTGGGCGATGAACAACCTGAAGGCGGGTGACGAAATTATCCTGTCGGTGATGGAACACCACGCCAATATTGTGCCGTGGCATTTTCTGCGCGAGCGGATGGGCGTGGTGCTGAAGTGGGTCGATATTGATGCGCTGGGTGATCTGGACCCGCAGCGTGTGCTGGATGCGATCACCGATAAAACCCGCCTGATTGCCGTCACCCACATGTCCAATGTTCTGGGCACGGTGGTCGATGTGAAACCCATCTGTGACGGCGCACGGGCGCGGGGTGTTCCGGTGCTGGTCGATGGATCACAAGCCACGGTGCATATGCCGGTCGATGTCACTGATCTGGGCTGTGATTTCTACCCGATCACTGGGCATAAGCTGTATGGCCCGTCTGGATCGGGCGCGATTTTCGTCAAAGCCGAGCGCATGGCCGAGATGCGCCCCTTTATGGGCGGCGGCGATATGATCGACGAGGTCACGCGCGATGTTGTCACCTATAACAAGCCACCGATGATGTTCGAGGCGGGCACGCCGGGCATTGTGCAAACCATCGGGTTTGGCGTGGCGCTGGATTATATGATGGGGCTGGGGATGGAAAACATTGCCGCCCACGAGCGCACCTTGCGTGATTATGCCCGCAGTCGGCTAGACGGGTTGAACTGGCTGAATGTGCAGGGGCAATCGGCGGGTAAAGGCGCGATATTCTCGTTCACCATGCAAGGGGCGGCGCATGCGCATGATCTGTCGACCGTGCTGGACAAAAAAGGCATTGCGGTGCGGGCAGGGCACCACTGTGCGCAGCCGTTGATGGAGCATCTGGGGGTAGTGGCCACCGCACGGGCATCCTTCGGGCTGTATAACACCAAGGCCGAAGTCGATGTGTTGATCGACGCGCTGGAATTATGCCACGAGCTGTTTGCCTAGGGTCAGGAGCCCGAAATAGAGCAGCGACCCTAAGGCCGCTGCTCCATGGTGTATTCCTCTGCGAAACCCGCTGCGTTAAAAACGGCGCAACCAGTCTGCGATCCCTGTTCCAATCAGCTCTGGATGTTCTTCCTGCAAAAAATGCAGGCCCGTGCCGACAAAGCGGGTTTCCAGATTTGGAACATTCGCAATAACCCATTGCACAACCGGGGCGGGGTTTATTGCGCCAGGGGAAGCATAAAAGAACAGCTTGGGAATGTTGCTTTGTGTCAGCCATTCACCGTTTGCGGTAATGGCGTTTTGGGTTGATTCAGGCTGCCCGCCAATTGGCAGTTCGCGGGCCCATTGCAATGTCGGCAGACGGCTTTGCTCGGTTTTGTATGGTGCGCGGTAATGCTCCATTTCAGCATCAGACAAACCACGGGCAACCCCCATCTTTGGCAAGACGTCTTCAACAAAGAAGTTGTTCTTCAGCACCATATCCTCGCCAACCCCGTCGGTTCGCAAGGCTTTGAACAATCCGCCAGCCTCTCCCAGCGCCTCATAGGACGGTGCTGGAAATGCGGGTGGTATGATTGCCTCCATAAAGGCCACCGCACGCACGTTGTCTGTGTTCAGGCGGGCATAGCGCATCCCGAGCCCCGAGCCCCAATCATGCAGCACTAACGTGACATCCTTTAGCCCGGCGGAGTCGATGAAGGCGTCCAGATAGGCGGCGTGATCCTCAAACGTATAGCGGATGTCCGGTTTGCCACTGTCGCCCATGCCGATCAGATCCGGCGCAACCGCGCGATACCCGGCGGCCACCACATGCGGGATAATGTTACGCCACAGATAACTTGAGGTGGGATTACCATGCAGGAACAACACGACCGGTCCTTCACCCTCATCGACATAGGCAATAGTGGACCCCATGATGGACGCTGTTTTCTTGTTGAATGGATCGCCAGAAGAGATCGGTAATCCATAAGGCTCTACGGTTGCCGCCCTTGCAGATGAGTTTACCAGAGGGGACAGTGTGGCAATGGCCACGGTGGCCACGGTGGCCGCTGATGCCATCAGAATTTGTCTGCGTTTTACATTCATTGGAGTATTCCTTCGGGTTTGACTGGCTTCGGGTTTGATTAGAGTGACTTGTTCTGCACAGGCACCCGATATAGGGTGTGTTATTATGCATTCACATGCGAATTACTGATCACTGATGGGGATTTTTGCACAATGATTGCTGCCTGGGATGATATGCCTTTCTTGCTATCACTTGCGCGTGTCGGCACCCTAAGTGGGGCAGCGCGTGCGTTGAAGGTTGATCGAACAACGGTTTCACGCAGGATCGAGCAGTTGGAAGACACCCTGAAAGAGCCGTTATTTGACCGATTTAACGGGCGCTTCATACTGACCACATACGGGCACAAAGTTTTCACTGCGGCGCAAAAAGCGGAACAAGAGCTGTTGTTTCTGGGGCGCCGCGATATAGACCCAAGCGATTACGGCGGCAAAATACGGGTTTCTTTGCCTGATCATCTGTTGCTGGCTATGACGGATTGTTTTCAGGCCTTTGTCATTGCGCATCCAAATATCCGGCTGGAATTGTCTGCCACGGACCGGGTTGTGGATCTGAACCATTTTGAAGCGGATGTGGCCCTTAGAATTAGCCGTAGCAGTCAGGGTGATCTGTTGACCAAGCGGATTGGCACCCCGATCTGGGGGCTTTATCGCGGTCTGGGGGCTGATACTGATCCACAGCGCTACATTGCGCGCCCGGGCGAAAATCCGGTTCCGAAATATATATCGAAAATTGCACCACATGCTGTGCCAGGCATGGCGGTGGATGGGCTGGTTTCTGTGCGGGAATTTATTGCAAGCGGGTTTGGAGTGGGTGTTTTACCACGGTATCTTGGTGATCCAGACCCCAGAATCCAGCGTTGCTCAGGTGATCTTGGCGGCACTGAATACGCACTGTTTATTGCCTATCGACCCGAGCAGCGACACTTGCGCCGTATTAAGATATTTGTCGCCCACATACAGCAGAGCTTGCAAGCGATGGATGGGTTTGATGACGCATCGCCAACAGCGCATAAAGATAAAAGCATTGTTTGATCCGGCGGATATTTAATTCAAACCGGCATTCCGGCCTGAATTTTCCAAATTAACTTGACCTAAATCAAAGAATATCCCGCAGTAATTGTATTCAACATCCTGAATGTGGTGCGCAAATCGCAACCTAGGCCACGTAGGGGGTATTATGATGATCGACACGGCTCGAAATGGTCTAGCTGGGCTTTGCATATTGCTGGCCTCGGCCCTTAGTGCGTCCGCCCAAGAACAATCGACAGCACAGTCCATCGTGGCGGCTACATCGCCTGCGGGCAGTGGCAGCACTGCGGATCATACGAAATTCCCGATCCTGCAACGTGAATTCACCTCTGGTCCCGAAGTCACCGCTGCGTGCCTCACCTGCCACACCGAGGCGGATGACCAGATGATGCACTCGATCCATTTCAAATGGGAATTTGACAACGAGCGTACCGGACAACTTCTGGGCAAAAGCGTTGTGGTCAATTCATTCTGCGGCAATGTCGCCGGGAACGAGCCGCGCTGCACGTCCTGCCACGCCGGATATGGCTGGGATGACATGTCACAGCCGCCGCCACGCCAGTCCACGGTTGGCACGGGTTGGGACATCACCTTGCCACGGCCAACGCCCGCATCTGGGCAGAACAACGCCGTCGATTGTCTGGCCTGCCATGATCGGTCCGGCCAATACACCAAGGCGGCAACCCTGTCGGGCCACCCGCCAATGAGCCCTGTGCCCGAAGGTCTGAAAACCATCACCGGCGCCGATGCATGGGCGGTTGACCTGAAACAAGCCGCGCAAAGTGTTGGCATGCCGGGGCGTGAAAACTGCGGCAATTGCCACTTTTACGGCGGCGGCGGTGATAATGTAAAACATGGTGACCTGTCCTCGGCGCTGTATAATCCGACCAAAGAGGTCGATGTGCATATGGCGACGGACGGGTTGAACTTTACCTGTTCGACCTGCCATGTCACCGAACAACACCAATGGGCCGGCAGCCGTTACGATGTGCTGGCGTCTGACCCACACGGCACCGGCAAGCCGGGTGAGCGGCGCGATGTGGCGACTTGCGAGAGTTGCCACGGCAACGAGCCACATCCGGTGGGTTCCAACCCGCTGCTGATTGCACGCGGTATGAAGCTGAACGATCACACCGATAAAATCGCCTGTCAAACCTGCCACATCCCCGAATTTGCCCGTGGCGGAGTGGCGACGAAAACCCTGTGGGATTGGTCCACCGCTGGTCAGATGGAAGATGGCAAAATCATCAAACGCCATGAATATACCCAGTCGGATGGCAAGGAGCTTCACACCTACCTGTCCACCAAAGGCGACTTTGACTGGGGCGAGGACGTGGTGCCGTTCTATAGCTGGTTCAACGGGCAGATCGAATACACAATGGCCGACGCCATCATCGACCCCAGCCAGACGGTTGAAATTAACCGTATTGGCGGGGTGCAGGGTGAAGAGGGCGCGCGGATATGGCCGTTCAAGCGGATGATCGGACGGCAAGCCTATGACAGCGGCAACAACAAACTGGCTTATAGCCACGTTTGGGGGCCGGAAACCGACACCGCATTCTGGACCAACTTTGACTGGGCCAAAGCGGTCGAGGCAGGGATGAAGGCCGCAGGGCAGGAATATTCCGGCGAATACGGCTTTGTGGACACCCACATGTATTGGCCGATCACCCATATGGTCGCGCCTGCGACTGAAGCGCTGGACTGCAAGTCCTGCCACGCCAAAGACGGGCGGCTGGAGGGGCTGACAGGGTTCTACATGCCGGGACGTGATCCGTTTTCCTATGCAGGGATGCTGGGGATGTTGATGGTCGCGGGCACGTTGTTCGGTGTCATCGGCCACGCGCTGTTGCGTAAATTCGTGAAAAAAGGTGGAGGAGCAAGCCATGAGTAAGCGTCAGGTCAAAGTCTATCCACGGTTTGAACGCCTATGGCACTGGTCGCAGGTTCTGCTGATCATGATCCTGTTGTTCACCGGATTGGGGCTGAACGGATTGCACGCGGTGGTCCCCTTTGGTCCCGCTGTGATGATCCACACCATCGCCGCACTGGCGCTGCTGGCGCTGTGGATATTCGCCACCTTCTGGCTGTTCACCACCGGCACATGGCGCCAATTTGTGCCGACGCTGGACGGGTTGGTCGAAGTGATCAAATTCTACGGCTGGGGCGTATTTCATGGCGAACAACACCCGCATAAAAAGGTGATCTGGCGTAAACATAACCCGCTACAGGTTCTGGCGTATTTCGGTCTGAAAATGGCGATCTTCCCGTTGGTCTGGAGCACCGGAATTCTGTATATGACCTATAATTTCTGGGAACATCTGCCAAATGCCGGCCTCTACATGAACATTATCGCCAACCTGCATTTGCTGGCGGGATACATCGTGGCGGCGTTTATCATCGTGCACCTGTATCTGCTGACCATCGGGTCCGGTTTCCGCGCCCACGTGAAGCCGATGATCACGGGGTATGAGGATATTAACCTGACGCCTGAACAAGAGGCCTATCTGGAAGAGAGTGAGCCGTGGCGCCTGAAGGCCAAGGAAGGCTGAGAGGGTATTAGGTTTGCCCCGCTGCCAATGAAAACCGGTTTGCAAAGCTGGCAATAAAATCGATATAGGGGCCGGGGCCGAAACTGACACGAGACACACCAAGCGAGGCAACATGGGCGATATCGTCCAGCCCGCCCATCATCATCACATTCACCGGCAGGCCTGCGTTTTCAGTGATTTCGCGTATCAGAGTGTCAGACGTCAATCCGGGGACAAAGAAACAATCCGCCCCTGCTGCGCCGTAAGCTTCAGCGCGCATGAGGGCCTGCTCAATCAGGTCGCCATGCTTTGTTGCATCGGTTTCTTGCAAGAACAGATCGGTCCGCGCATTGATGAATAGATCAAGGTTTTCGGCTTCGCCCGCTGCGCGCACAGCGGCAATCCTGCTGGATTGCACTTTGATTGGGTAGAGAGCATTCTGGCCGATCACCTGATCCTCAAAATTCACCCCAATTGCACCAGCCTGAATAACCTGCATAACATTTGCGGTTATATCGCGGGCAGATGTTGCATATCCCCCCTCGAAATCAACTGTAAGGGGCAAATCTGTAGCGGCGGCTATCCGTTCAACAATCCTCAGCGCAAAATCCATAGGAATGCTTTCCCCATCCTCGTAACCATGTGCCGCAGCCATTGCCCAACTTCCTGTGGCTATGGCTTTGGCCCCTTTATCAGCTATCGTCGTGGCGCATCCGGCATCCCATACATTGTATAGAACGATTGGCGCGCCTGGCTGGTGCAGGGCGCGAAATTCTTTGGCACGGGTATTGTGGTCCATTCGGTGTCTCCTTGATTAAAGATAGGCGCGTTCAAATTCGATCAAACGCTGTTTTCGCCAAAGGCCGCCGCCATAGCCGGTTAACGCACCATCCGCGCCGATCACGCGATGGCACGGCACAACCAGCGCGATCTGGTTGGCCCCGTTGGCGCGGGCAACCGCGCGGGTGGCAGTGGGCCTGCCGATTTGCGACGCAACCTCGCTATAGCTACGGGTCTGGCCTGCGGGAATGGCTTGCAGCGCGTGCCAGACCTGCTGGGTGAACGCACTGCCATGAAAGGCCAGCGGGGTCTGGAAATTTGCATCATCGCCGTTGAAATAACAGGCCAGCTCTGCCTCGATCTGGTCGGTGATTGGTGTGCGTCCCAACCCGATTGAGCCCTTGGAAGATTGATACAAGCGCTTCAACTCCGTTGGCAGCGCCTTGCGCTCGGGAAACTCCAACAGGTGCAAGAAACGATTGTCACAGACCGCAATCATCGCGCCAAGCGGCGTGTCGATCCAGCTTGCCGATAGCAACGCCCCGGGCCGGAATTCGCCGGGGGAAATTCCCATAAGCCGTGCAAAGGCTTTGCGAAACGCGCTTGCTGATTCAAACCCTGCCGTCACTTGCGCCTCGATCACCTTGCCCCCGCCGGACAAGGTTAAAACCCCGTCGCGCAATCGCCGTTGACGCGCCATTTCCAGAAATGTCATGCCAAAATGGCGCTTAAAGGCACGCCGCACTGTCGATGGATCCAACCCCATGCCCTGAACATCGCTTTCGCGCCACCGATACTCGCTGCGCGCGTCCAACGCCTTTAGCAACATTGCAATCGTCGGGTCAGCATCCGCAGCCGGTTGCAGCGGAAAGCAACGTTTGCACGGCCTGAAACCGGCCTCGATGCACTGACC
>JAFLKA010000199.1 GCA_022712735.1 Marinosulfonomonas sp.
AGGCGATGTGGCGGAAGGCGAGATCATTACGATGCCGTTGGCCAAGGCCACATTCGACAGGATCGCGCCGGTTACGCCGGAACAGTCAGCGCCCATGATGGCCTTGATGCCATCGGATGTGATCAGACGCTCGGCAGCAGCCGTTGCAGCCGCAGCATCGATACAAGTTGAATCGGCACGCACAGATGTCACGGTCATACCGTCCAGCAGCATGCCGGAATCAGTGACTTCTTTCATCGCCAGCTCAGCTCCGTCCGCCATATGCGGCGTCAGTGATTCAATCGGGCCGGTAAAGCCCAGAATAACCCCGATTTTGATTTCTTTGGAATGCGCGTCTGCAAATGCAGATCCCGCCATAAGCGCCATTGCGGCGCTCGCCAGTAGTAGCTTTTTCATATTGTATCTCCCTGAATGAAAAGCAGTTCATGGGGCAGACTAATGTGGTCAAACCAAAAAGAAAAGCCTTAGAAACAAAGCTGCCAGAATATAGCACATCCAAAAAGTGATGCCGTCTTGGCAGCGCCAATGTTATAGTTCGTATCAGGTCACCAGAGGAGAATTACCGATGCGCGCATTGATCCTGCTTGTTTTATCTTTCGTTCTGGGCTTTCCCGCTTTTGCCACCACGCTCCAGACATCGGCGGGCGCCATTAGCATTACCAAGATCGCCGGAGGGCTGAATCAACCTTGGGCAATAGGTTTTTTGCCCAAGGGTCGGTTTTTAGTGTCTGAGCGCGGCGGGGTTTTGTTGAATATCGGGGCCGATGGGCAAGCATGGCGCGTTAATGGTGTGCCAAAGGTTTGGGCAAACGGTCAGGGCGGGTTACTGGATGTGATGATCCCGCGCGATTTTGCCCAGAGCCGCGCGGTGTTTTTGAGTTACGCCAAACCGCAGGGGCGCGAGGCGGGCACCGCCTTGGGTGTTGGGCGGCTTTCAGCTGACGGGCGCAGGCTGGTGGGGTTTCATCTGCTGTTCGAGATGCAAAAAGGCACAGGCGGCGGGCGGCATTTTGGCGCGCGTATCATCGAAGGGGTTGATGGCAAGATTTATATGAGCATCGGCGAGCGTGGGGATCGGCCTGCCGCACAAGACCTGTCGCGCCATAACGGCAGCATTATTCGCATTAACCGCGACGGCACGGTGCCGCGCGATAATCCGTTTGTCGGGCAAAGTGGACAGCAGCCGGAAATCTGGTCTTACGGGCACCGTAATCCGCAGGGCATGGCGCTGGATATGCGCGGGCGGCTTTGGGCGCATGAACATGGCGCACAGGGTGGTGACGAGGTTAACCTGATCCGCAAAGCGGCGAATTACGGCTGGCCCATCATTGCCTTCGGGCGGCATTATTCGGGCGGCAAGATTGGTGAGGGCACAGCAAAAGCGGGCATGCAACAACCGGCGATGTTTTGGGACCCGTCCATCGCGCCCTCGGGGATGATGGTCTATTCCGGCAGGTTGTGGCCCGCGTGGCGCGGCGATATCTTTGTCGGATCGCTAAAGTTCGACTATATTGCCCGACTGGACACCGATCGCAGCTTTGCCGAGGAAAAACTGGAAGCCGTCGAGATGATCCGCGTGCGCGATGTGCGCGAAGCACCGGACGGATCAATCTGGTTTTTATCTGTTGGTGAAGGGGCGGTGTTTCGGATGGCGCCGGAGTGAAAGTTTTAGAACATCTTCAGTCGTTCAAATGCCACTACCGCGCGATCAATCCTAGGCAAGTCTGTTGAAATCACATCACTTGGAAGGTTCGCGGCATCAAAGGTTTCCGCCGCCGCTTCTGGATCAACAATTTCAAGGAAATGCACCAAAGCGAACTCCTTACCGCGCGTTATGGTTTCAAAAAACGGCTCGACAAACACAGGCGGCGACACGGGGCTGATGTCAGGAAGTTCTGATTTCATCAACCTTTCGAATATAGCGGCCAGATTTTCATCCGTGGCCAGCATGATCTTTCCCGCAGGATGCAAAAGGCCTGCATAATGTGTGTCATCGGGCTCGCGCCGTGTCAGCAACACGCGCGTTTTGCCATCCCTTCTGAACAGCGGAATGATAACGAATGTGGGCACCACGACAAGCCGCGCTATGGCTTCAAAGACGTCCTGAGGGAGCAGGCCTGGCTCCAGTCCGTTTAGATTTTCCACGATATAGGGCGTTGACATAACAAACCGACCCGCAGCTAAATCGACAGCCGTGTCGCCTGCGCCCCGCGCTCGCGATACGGCGTGGTGCTGTAATGCGCGCGGTAACATTTGGAAAAATGCGACGGCGAGGCAAATCCACAGGCCAGCGCCACATTGATCACGCTCATATCGGTCTGCATCAGCAGGTTGCGGGCCTTTTGCAGCCGCAGTTCCATATAATAGCGTTTTGGGGATCGGTTCAGATAGCGGCGAAACAGTCGCTCCAGCTGGCGGGTCGACATGCCGACATCGCGCGACAGGATCGAGGGCGAGATCGGCTCCTCGATGTTTTCTTCCATCATTTTGATCACCGCCGACAGTTTCGGATGGCGCACCCCGATGCGGGTCGGGATCGACAAACGCTGGGTGTCCTGATCGGTGCGGATCGAGGAATAAATCAACTGATCCGCCACCGCATTGGCCAAATCCTCGCCATGATCATCGGCAATCAGTTTCAACATCAGGTCAATCGACGATGTGCCGCCAGCCGTGGTGTAGCGGTTGCCATCCACCACAAACACCGATTTGGTCAGCTCAACTTCCTCGAATTCTTCGATGAAACTATCCTGATTTTCCCAATGGATCGTAGCGCGTTTACCGTTCAGCAATCCGGCCTTGGCCAATGTGTAGGCGGCGGTGCACAGCCCGCCGATTTTGGCACCGCGCCGCGCCTCGCGCCGCAGCCAGTTCAGTGTTTTTTTGGTACTGGTTTGCTGAATATCCATGCCGCCGCAAATCAGAATAGTGTCATCGCGCCGCATTTCATCAAACCCGCCATCGACCTGAAGCACGGTTTGGGCGGAACAGGTCACGGTCTCGCCGCCTTCGCTGATCAGACGCCAGTCATACAGGCTTTTGCCTGACGACATCCGGTTGGCGATGCGCAGGGATTCAACAGCCGAGGTAAAGCTGAGCAGTGAAAACTGGTCAAGCAGGACAAAGACAAACCGGCGCGGGTTTCCCTGCGTTTCCTGAACATCCACAAGCTGGCGACTCACTTCCATCCACACGACCTTTTTGCTGCGGTTTGGTTGACCGAAACAGGTTTGTTTCACCCGATCAAGCAAATACGATCAATGCACGCAAAATCTTTATGCCCCGTCGCCTGAATATCGCCTGTTGGCACAGATCAATTGTCGCCCTATACTTGGTAATCTTGACATATTAATTTTGGAGCAAAGACGATGACAAATTGGCAAAAATCTGGCTGGCGCAACATGCCCCGAGTTCAGATGCCCGAGTATACGGACGAGGCCGCGCTGAATGCTGTAGAAGCACAGCTTGCTAAATATCCGCCGCTCGTCTTTGCCGGCGAGGCCAGACGTCTGAAATCCGCCCTTGCCGAGGCCGCCGAGGGCCGTGCGTTTTTGCTGCAAGGCGGTGATTGCGCCGAGAGTTTTGCCGAATTTTCCGCCGACAACATCCGTGATACATTCAAAGTGATGCTGCAAATGGCGATGGTGCTGACGTACGGTGCCAAGGTGCCTGTGGTCAAAGTTGGCCGGATGGCTGGCCAGTTTGCTAAGCCGCGCTCGACCCCGACCGAGATCATTGATGGCGTGGAGCTGCCCAGCTTTCGTGGTGACATCATCAATGATCTGCCCTTCACCTCCGAGGCGCGCACACCGAACCCGCAAAAGATGTTGCAGGCCTACACCCAGGCGGCAGCATCGCTGAACCTGCTACGGGCTTTTTCAACCGGCGGCTATGCCGATGTGCATCAGGTGCATTCGTGGACGCTTGGTTTCACCAAAGGCGAAAACGCTGCCAAATACCGTGAATTGGCCGAGCGCATTTCCGATACGCTCGATTTCATGATGGCCGCAGGCGTGGACAGTTCCCGCGCCCACACATTGCAAACGGTAGATTTCTATACCAGCCACGAATCCCTGCTGCTGGAGTATGAAGAAGCGCTGTGCCGTATCGACAGCACCACGGGTCTGCCCATCGCCGGGTCCGGCCATTTGCTGTGGATCGGGGATCGCACCCGTCAGCCGGATGGCGCACATGTGGAATTCCTGCGCGGGGTGCAAAACCCGATTGGGATGAAATGTGGGCCCAGCATGACAGCCGAAGATCTGAAGGTTCTGCTGGCCAAACTGAACCCCGAAAACGAGGCCGGGCGTTTGACCCTGATCACCCGTTTTGGCGCAGGTAATGTGGGCGACCACCTGCCCCGCCTGATCAAAACGGTTCAGGAAGAAGGCGCCAATGTGCTCTGGACCTGTGATCCGATGCACGGCAACACGATCAAATCGTCAACCGGATATAAAACCCGCCCGTTTGAATCGGTGCTGCGCGAAGTGCG